>SVDS01000047.1:0-2423 GCA_015057715.1 Paenibacillaceae bacterium | reverse complement strand
CCGCCCTGACCCTGAGGTCTGTTTCCCTGGTAGCCGCCCTGGCCCTGGGGTCTGTTTCCCTGGTAACCGCCCTGACCCTCCGGTCTGTTTCCCTGGTAACCGCCCTGACCCTCCGGTCTGTCTTCGCGATTTCCCTGATAGCTTCCCTGTGGTCTGTCTTCGCGTGTTACTGTACTATGATCTCTTACTGTACTCTCAGATGTCTGTTCTGTCTTTTTCTGCATGTCATCTCTCTGTCCCATATTCTGTGCAGGCTTCTGTGCAGGTCTTGATGTACCCTGGCCCTGTGGTTTCATCTGTGCATTCTGCGGTCTGAATACAGCCGCTATTTTTTTCTTTGGTGCTTCGGAATCATCACCGCTTGGTGTTTCAGTACGTGCAGGTGAAGTTCCCCTTCCTGCGCCAACTTCCTTCTTTACAATTGATGCCTGTTCATCGGTGATGTTTGAAGAGCTTTTTAAATTTATATTATGTTTTTCCAATATATCCAGTATCTCCTTACTCGTGTCTTTTCCCAGTTCTTTTGCCAGATCATAAACTCTCATGCTTTCCTCCATTCTGTGCACATTCTGCAGCACATACTGGTAGATGTGAAGGCTCATTCTCACACTCACTACCTGCATTTGTATTCATTAGTTTCTCGATTGCCTTTGCAAACCCATTATCCACGACAGCAAGAGACGCCCTCATCTCCTTACCCATAGCGTGACCCAGTTCTTCTTTTCTTCCAAAGAAATAAATTGGTACCTTATAGTAAGTACACGTATTGGTAAACATCTTCCTTGTATTGTCTGAGGCTTCCTCAGAAACGATCACTAACGATGCTTTTCCTGCCTTAACGGATTTCTCAGTCATGAACTCTCCGCTTGAAATCTTTCCGGCTTTTGTTGCAAGCCCGATCAGATTCAGAATTTTCTGTCTGTTATCCAAACTGCTCCATCTCCCTTTCCAACGCTTCGTAAACTTCTTTTGGAATCGACATTTTAAAGGAACGCTCCAATCCCTTACTTTTTACCGCTTTTTTGAAGCATTCCATAGATGGGCATAAATAAGCTCCCCGTCCATTCTTACGCCCGGTTCCATCAAGAACAAAGCTGTCTTCCGAAGTTTTTAAAACACGTATCATCTCTTTTTTATTTTTCATCTCACCGCAGCCGATACACTGTCTGAGCGGTACCTTTTTTGTACTCACGTCTCCATCACATCCTAATTATTATTCCTGGTAGCTGTTTTCGGACTCTTCTTCCTGAAATTCGCCTTGAAACTCCTCAAAGGCATTGCTGTTGTTTGTACTGTCCTGATATTCCAGACCAAGTTCTTCAAAAAGACCAAGTTCTCTTGCCTGTGTTTCACTCTTAATATCAATCTTGTAGCCAGTAAGTCTTGCAGCAAGTCTTGCATTCTGACCTTCTTTACCAATTGCCAGTGACAGCTGGTAATCCGGTACAATCACCTGTGCCTCTTTGGATACTTCGTCAGCCACAACGCAGATTACCTTTGCAGGGCTGAGTGCATTCTCAATTAAGTAAGCTGGATTGTCATCCCAGTTAATAATATCGATTTTTTCTCCCCTTAACTCATTTACAATGGAATTCACTCTTGCTCCGTTTAAGCCAACACATGCACCTACCGGATCAACATTGGTGTCATTGGATTTTACGGCGATCTTGGTTCTGGAGCCGGCTTCTCTTGCGATTGCCTTAATCTCTACCGTTCCGTCCTTTACTTCCGTTACTTCAGACTCAAACAGACGTTTTACCAGATCCGGATGAGTTCTTGATACAGAAATTCTTGGTCCCTTGGGTGTATCCTTTACTTCCAGAACAAAAACCTTGATTCGCTCTGTGGCCTTGAATACTTCTCCCTTTACCATCTCCGTTTCATTTAAAATGGCGTCTACCTTGCCTAAGTTGATACTGACGTTTCTTCCCAGATATCTCTGTACAATACCAGTAACGACTTCCCGCTCCTGACAGTACCAGTCATTAAACAGTGATTTTCTGCCTTCTTCGCGGATCTTCTGCAGAATCACGTTCTTCGCATTCTGTGTGGCAATTCTTCCAAACTTTTTCGAGTCTATAGGACAATGAATCACATCTCCGAGATCGTATTTGGGATCTGTCATCTTTGCCTCTGCCAGGCTGATCTGCAGCAGAGGATCTTCAACTGTCTCCACCACTTCTTTTTCTGCAGAAACGTTAAAATCACAGGTATCGCGGTTGATGCTGACTTTAATATTATCCGCTTTTCCGAAGTGGTTCTTGCAAGCAGTAAGGAGGGAATTCTCTATTGCTTCCAACAGGGTCTCCTTGCTGATACTGTTCTCCTTTTCCAGAATATTCAGTGCTTCTAACAGTTCCTTATTCATTTTTTTATCCTCCTAATATCTCTTACTGTTTAGAAATCAAATGCCAGCCGGATCA
>SVDS01000046.1 GCA_015057715.1 Paenibacillaceae bacterium | reverse complement strand
GTGTAGAGAATAATATTCTGACCTCTGACCTGATCAAGCAGCTTTGTAATCAGGGTTCTTCCTATTCCCTGTCCCTGGAACTCATCATCAAGTGCAATATTATAAACAGCTGCCTGACAGACACCGTCAGACAGCGCTCTTCCGACGCCTATTATCTTTTCTTCGTGATAGACGAAGACAACTGCATAGCTGTTTGTGAAAATAGTCTCCTGTTCCTTTGCAGTGTGATCCGATAAACCAGAACGGCGTAAAACATCGGCTACCTCCTGCCAGTTAATATTTTCTTTTGTTGTTTTAAATGTAATTTCAGACATACTGCCCGCCTCCTTATATTGCATATTCCGTGTTTTCAAGCATATGGATTTTTACCAGAAACTCTTTTAACCGCTCATTGTCCGGATTGTCAAAAATCTGCCTTGGAGTGCCGTCTGCAACGATCTTCCCGTTTTCCAGAAATATAATCCGGTTAGCCACATTCTTTACAAAATTCATTTCATGGGTAACTAAAAGTATGGTATTGCCTTCGGTAGCCGCCTTTTTAATTGTCACCAGAACTTCACTGACCAGTTCCGGATCTAATGCCGAAGTAGGTTCATCCATCAAAAGCAGTTTTGGCTCCATGGCAAGAGCTCTGGCAATTGCTACTCTCTGCTGCTGACCGCCTGATAAATGCCTGGGGTAATGGGAAAGCCGGTCACCCATCCCTACTTTTTCAAGCTGCTTCTCAGCAATGCTCCTTGCCTCGCTCTTCTTTATCTTTTTTACCACTGTCAGGCCTTCCATCACATTTTCCAGTGCAGTCCGGTTTTTAAAAAGGTTGAACTGCTGGAACACCATCTCAGTAAAACGCCTTAACTCCAGCTTTTCTTTCGCGGATCGGGTAGTTAAATTAATTTCTTTATTATTGATCCGTATCGTTCCCTCTTCCGGCTTCTCCAGCAGATTAATAGAGCGCAGAAGCGTGGATTTTCCAGTTCCGGAAGGTCCGATAATTGCCACAACGTCACCTTCTTCAATATCCAGGTCCACATGATCTAAAACCACATTGCTGCCATACTTTTTGCACAGTCCGCGAATTTCAACCACACTCATCTCCTATGCCTCCTTTTTTTCTGCAATCTGTTCCGGTACGCTCATCTTCTTTTCTATGTAAGTAAAGAGTCGTTCAATAAAAATGGTAATAACCCAGTAAATGATAGCGAGGGAACAGTAAACTTCAAAATAACGATAGCTGTTTCCTGCCAGGATTTTGCCTTGTGCCGTAATTTCCACCACCGAACAGGTAAAGGCCAGGGAAGTGCCCTTTACAAGTCCGATGAGGGAGTTTCCAAGAGAAGGGATTGCCACCGTTACAGCCTGGGGAAGCAGAACCCGAAAGAAAATCTGCAGCCCATTCATTCCTAATGATTTCGCTGCTTCCACCTGACCTTTTTCTACAGACTGTATGGCGGCCCGAATGGTCTCTGAATCGAATGCTGACTGGTTTAACCCAAGTGCTACAATTGCAAAAATAATCGGCGGGATCCCATTCACGTTATAGGAAGTTCCATTATAGAAATTGTAGTATTTTAAGAAAATGGGAATTCCGAAGTACGTTAAGTACAGCTGAACGATAATAGGAGTTCCCCTGACCACTGAAACAAACAGGGTACAAAGCTGCTGTAATACCGGGATACGATGTATCTTTACAATTGCAATGAAAAGTCCTGCCACCCAGCCGATGATTAACGCAATCAGCGTCAGCTGTATGGTTACCGGTAAATATTTTAATAATAAAGGGATCTCTGTAAATACCAGCTGCCAATCAAATATTTTGCTCATCTTGTGCCTCCAGCCATCGGTTTTTATTTATAAGAAGGAGAATAGTCGGAACCGAACCATTTTAAGTTGATTTCCTTAGAGGTTCCGTCTTCAATCACTTCTTTTAATGCCTGATTAAGATCCTCAACCAGCTTTTCATTCCCTTTGCTTACAATTAAGTAGCTGTAAGGCTCTTCCATTAAATCCTTTGCTACATCACTGCTGATGGAAACCCCTGTCACGTTAAAATTGAATTCTTTTTCGTAATATTCATACATGGGTTTATCCATTAAAACAAAATCATATTTTCCAGCTTCCACATCCTGTATCTGAAGGACCAGATCCTCTTCGCTATACTCAATGTTAATGGCTTTCTGAGGATTTGCTGTATTGTAGTTTTCCAAAGCAGTTGTGATGTTAATTCCTGATTGTGATATGGTTTTTAATCCGGAAAGATCTTCCCAGGTATTGATGCTCTCCGCCTTCTTATTACCTTTTGCAAAAACTGCAACGTACTCGTTGGCAAAAATGGGATCTGTAAATAAATATTTTTCTTTTCTCTTTTCATTTTTTGCAAAATTATTCACTCCAATCTGGTAACGATCCGAATCAAGTCCCGCAAAAATCGATGGGAAATCCGTTACTTCTATTTCCAGTTTATACTGGGGAAGACGGTCAAAAACAGCTTTAATCAGTTCAATGTTATGACCAGTCAGCTGATTGCTGCTGTCTACAAATGTGAATGGCTTAGGGGATCCGCCTGTTGCCGCATAAATTGTGACAGGTTCTGCCGCTGCAGTGGTTTCGCTGCCTGACTGGGCTGTTGCAGAGCTTGTTTCCTCTTTCTTTGATTCTTCTGATGCTTTTGCTGAGGTAGTTTCAGCTGGTTTCTGTGAATTACTGCTGCATCCGGACAATGCTCCTAATATGGTGGCTGCTCCCAATACTCCAACTATCGCCTTTTTTAATCCATCTCTTTTCATAATTTTTTCTCCTCTTTTTTAACTCTATTTTTTACTTTGCTTCAAATTTTTCTTTCCTGTTATGAGGTTCATCCCAGATTGATAAATCCGGTCCTAAGGGAAGAATACCATATGGGTTATGTGCATGATTTCCAAGTAAGTATCCTTTTTTAATGGAATCAAAATCTGTGGCTTCCTTAAATGCCGGTATGGAATATAGATCCTTTGCATAATTCCACAGATTTTCAAATTCTGATAACCGGTTTCTGTTGGTCTTAAATGCAAAATAGTATGCTGTATCAAATCTGGCAAGTGTTACATAAAGCCGGATATCGGAATCGGTAATCTGATCTCCAAATAAATATCTGCTTTTTGAGAGCCGCTCCTCCAGCCAGTCAAGTCTCTGAAACAAAACATCATACGCTTTTTCGTATTCCGTCTGGGACTTGGCAAACCCGGCTTTGTATACTCCGTTATTAATTTCATGGAATAGAATTACATTCAGTTCATCAATTTCTTTTCTTAAGTGTTCGGGATAAAGATCTGGTGCGTTCTGCTTATGAAACGGTTTCCACACAGTCTCCCAGTAATTAGTCAGATGATGATAATCGTTGTTTACCACCTTCCGTGTTTTTAAATCTACAACCGCAGGAACGGTTGCTCTTCCTTCGTAGTCTGGATCGGTTTCTGCATAGATCTCAGGCAGATAACGAATTTTAAGTACTGGATCCACATTTCCCTCATCTAAAGAAAATTCCCAGCCGTTCTCTGTCCTGACCGGACTGACGGTTCCAACGCTGATTACATCTTCCAGCCCCAAAAGTTTCAGTGCAATGATCTGTCTTGTAGCCCAGGGACAAAGGGGAGTCCAAATCAGCCGGTATCTTTCGGCTTCAACCGGAAGTTCACCCTCACCACTGCCAAAAGGAGTGATAAAATAATTATCCTGTCTTACAAAAGCCCCTGTTTCCGATACTTCATGTGCATCCTCACTGGTTGCTACCTTACCGAATTTATCTTCTATCGCCATATTTTTTTCCTTCTTTCCATCTCTGTCTTGCTTCGTGTTAATATCATACCACATTCGTATGTTAGTGGGTAATATGTATAAAAAACAACTGGCAATAAGAATATCTTATAACCAGCCGTTTTTTTTAATATAGTAACTTATTATATTTTATGCAAATAATGGTGTTGAAAGATAACGATCACCAGAATCGGGAAGTAATACAACAATGGTCTTTCCCTTGTTTTCAGGTCTTTCCGCAACAAGCTTTGCTGCTTTTAATGCAGCTCCGGAGGAAATACCAACCAGAATTCCTTCTGTAACTGCAAATGATTTGCCTTCTTTAAATGCATCTTCATTTTCAACAGTAATTACTTCATCATAGATTGCAGTATTTAATACCTCTGGTACAAATCCCGCACCAATTCCCTGAATCTTATGAGGTCCTGGTTTGCCTCCGCTAAGTACGGGGCTGCTTGCCGGTTCCACTGCAACAATCTGCACATTAGGATTCTTTTCCTTTAAATATGCACCAACACCTGTTACAGTTCCGCCTGTACCCACGCCTGCAATAAAGATATCAACGGTTCCGTCAGTCTGTTCCCAGATCTCTGGTCCTGTTGTCTCTTTATGCACTTTTGGGTTGGCAGGATTTACGAACTGACCTAATATAACGGATCCTTCAATGGTATCCTTTAATTCATCTGCTTTTTCTATGGCACCTCTCATACCCTTGGCACCTTCTGTGAGAACCAGCTCTGCGCCATATGCCTTTAAGAGATTTCTTCGTTCCACGCTCATGGTATCAGGAAGAGTCAGGATTGTTTTATACCCCTTTGCCGCTGCTACAGCTGCAAGACCGATTCCAGTGTTACCGGAAGTTGGTTCAATAATAGTAGCTCCTGGTTTTAAAATTCCTTTTTCCTCTGCATCTTCAATCATGGCTAAAGCGATCCGGTCCTTTACGGATCCGGCTGGATTTAGATATTCCAGCTTTGCCAGAAGCGTAACTCCTTCTACACCCTCTGCTGCACCGTAGCGGCTGATTTTCAGTATCGGTGTTCCTCCAATAAGTTCTACTGCGCTTTCTTTAATTGATCCCATATCCTTATCCTCCATATTATCATTTTATTATTTCATTATATTGTTTTTAAATTATAAAGAAGCAGCTGCTCCTAAGGCACCTGCTTTCATCTTTTATGGGATAAATAAATATCCCCATATCCGATGCTGCCAGGCATTAGAAAGAGCAATCCAATAAAACTGTTTTATTTCTATAACAAACAGCCTGGCAACAACATATATACTGATTCCACTTACGGTTAATCTGATCTCTGTTCTTTTTCATATGGAACTGCCACCTTTCTACCTACAACATTAATATGTTTATATGTTATAATTATATTAATGCAGAATGCGAAATGTGTCAATACCTTTTTTCAAAGATTCTATAAATTTTTAACCGCTATTTTTAATTTACTCAATGCTTCCATGATAATAGATCGGGGACATGCTATGTTAATTCGTTCAAAACCTTCTCCTATGGAACCAAACATGGCGCCACTGTCCAGCCACAAACCAGCCTTTTTTACAATCAGCTCTTCCCGTTCCTGTTCACTTAAGCCTAATGCCCTGAAATCCAGCCATATGAGATAAGTCCCATCCGGTTCAATCAGTTTAATCTCCGGTAAATTGTCTTCCAGATAAGTACGGACAAGGCGGATATTTTCTTTTAAATACTCCATCAGCTGGTCATGCCAGTCTTCTCCATACCGGTATGCGGCCTCACAAGCGGTTAACCCTAATGCGTTTAACTGGCTGTAACCGGCAGCTGCAATTTCTTTTTTAAATTTATGCTTTAGTTCCGGATTGGAAATAAAAATATTGGAGATCTGCAGTCCCGCCACATTAAACGTCTTACTGGGGGCAGTGCAGGTAATGGTTCTGTTCTTAAGCTTTTCATTAATCGCCGCAAACACCTGATGCTCACCCTTAAACACAAAGTCCTGATGAATCTCATCGCTGACAACAATGATATCAAGGCGCTCACAGATCTCTCCAAGCTGAGTCAGTTCCTCTCTTGTCCATACTCTTCCCACCGGATTATGAGGACTGCAGAGGAAATACAGTTTTACCTGATTTTCAACCGCCTTTTTTTCAAAATCTTCAAGATCCATATGATAGATTCCATCTTCACCCAGATATAAGGTATTATCAACGATCTTTCTGCCGTTATCTTCAATCACTTCACTAAAAGGATAATAAACAGGCTGCTGAATCATGACACCGTCTCCCGGTTTTGTGTATGCTTTCACTGCCATGGCAAGTGCGAAAACCACACCCGGAGTTTTTACCAGCCAGTTTCTCTCAACGCTCCAGCCATGACGGCGCTTCATCCAGTCCTGCACTGCCTCGAAGTACTCCTCTTTCCCCTCACTGTAGCCGAAAATCCCATGCTCCACACGTGCTTTTAATGCATCAAGCACAGGCTGTGGTGCTTTGAAATCCATATCTGCTACCCAGAGCGGCAGAATTCCTTCCGGTTTTCCCCTCTGAACTGTAAAATCATATTTGATGCAGCTTGTATTGTTTCTGTCTATTCGTTCATCAAAATCAATTCGTTCTCTACTCATGAAATACCCGCTCCAATTCATTGATTAAATCATGTACATCCTCAATTCCCACCGAAAGTCTTAAGATCCGGTCTGTGATTCCATTGGCAGCCAGTACATCCGCTGGCACATCTGCATGTGTCTGAGTGATAGGATAGGTGATCAGTGTTTCTACACCTCCAAGACTCTCTGCAAACCGGATCAGACGTACATTCTTTAGTATACTATGGGCAAGCTCCTTTGATTCCACCTCAAAGGTCACCATACAGCCAAAGCCTCTTGCCTGTTTTTTACAGACTTCGTGTCCGGGATGATCTGTCAGTCCAGGATAATAGATCTTCTTTACTTTTTTCTCATTTCTAAGCCAGTCCACCAGATTTTTGGCATTCTTCTCTGCCTGATTCATACGAATGGCCAGTGTCTTGATTCCTCGTAAAATAAGCCAGCTGTCAAACGGGGCCAGACCGGAGCCCACTGTCTTTATAATGAAACGTAGTCTTTCTGCGATTTCAGCAGATGAAGTGACAAGAAATCCGGCTATGGTATCGTTATGTCCGCCCAGGTACTTGGTTCCGCTGTGAACCACCAGATCTGCTCCCAGTTTTAACGGGTTCTGGAAGTAGGGAGACATAAATGTATTATCCACAATCAGAAGAATTCCATGCTTTTTCGTGATTTTAGCAAGCTCTTCAATATCGGTTACATTCATCATGGGATTGGTAGGGGTTTCAATAAAAACAGCCTTTGTGTTTACACCAATCAGTTCTTCCACGTTACCGTATGAGGAACCGGAACAGTCAACGGAATCAATTAAGATACCGTTTTTCTTGCTGATGTTGTCAAACAGCCGGATACTGCCTCCGTACAAATCGCAGTCTGTAATTATGTGGTCACCCGGAGAAAACAGTTCCATAAGTGCTGTAATTGCTGCCATTCCGCTGGAAAAAGCCAGAGCATCCACGCCGCCTTCTAAAGAGGCTACTATATTTTCCAAATGCTCTCTGGTGGGGTTTTGCAAACGGCTGTAATCGTATCCGGTTCCTTCTCCTACTCCTTTATGGGCAAATGTGGCAGTCTGATAAATGGGGAAGCTGATTGCTCCTGATTGATCCACCGTAATTTCTTTCCCGTCACCATATAAACATTTTGTTGAAATTCCATATTCCATGTTATGTCACCGCTTTCTTTTCTTTATCGTGATTCTTGTATATTAGTATATCAGCCCCACAGACAGTAGCGGTATGATTGAAAAACAATAGCCTGCTATTTATTATTTCTATAACAACAGCAAACTGATTTCTTACTCTTACAGAACCTGTTTCTCAAATTTTTTCAATTCCGCTATATATTTTTCTCCCAGAATACTGAGGGGCATTTTTTTCTTTTTAATGTAACCAATCCGCATCCGATCGCTGGTATTCAGAGGAATGGCACAGTATTCATCTCCGTTTAAATCCTCGCATATAATTCCTGAACAAAGGGTATAGCCGTTTAATCCCACCATTAAATTAAGAAGTGTGGCTCTGTCATCTGCCTTAATTATCTGCTTATATTCATAGGTACTGAATACTTCTTCCGCAAGATAAAACGCATTATTCGTTCCCTGTTCAAAAGAAAGACAGGGATAATTTTTCAAATCCTCAAATTCAATCAGTTCCTTTCTGGCCAGAGGGTTTCCTTTCCAGAGATATACATAGATTTTGCACTGAAACAGTTCTGTAAATTCAAGATCACTGTCATGGATCAGCTTTTCCATGGATTTCTGATTAAATTCATTGAGATAAAGAATCCCCAGTTCACTCTTCTGATTTTTCACATACTCAATTACGTCGTAAGTTCTGGTTTCGTGAACCGCAAATTCATAATCATCCATACCGAATTCTTTCGCCATATGAATAAATGCCTGCACTGCAAAGGTATAATGCTGCATAGACACACTGAATTTCTTCTTGAATTTTTCTTTTTTCACAAACCGCTCTTCCATCTGACGGTACTGCTCCAGCATCTGCCTTGCGTATCCTAAAAATTCCTCTCCCTCGGGTGTGATTACAATTCCCCGGTTGGACCGCAAAAACAGCTGAAGACCTATTTCTTCTTCTAAATCCCTTATTGTACTGGATAAACTGGGCTGGGTAATAAATAACTCCGCCGCCGCTTTATTCATTGATTTCTGGTTTGCGATGCAAATGGCATAACGAAGCTGCTGTAATGTCATAAGTCCTCCTTTTATTCTGCCTGCACAAAAGCTGCCATAGAACCTATGGCAGCCTGCATATAATCTGATTCAGTTATTTAACCGCCTGAAATGCTTCTTCCAGATCTTCAATAATATCAGTTGCATGTTCTGTTCCGATAGAAAGACGGATGGTGTTAGGCTTAATTCCGGAATTTTCAAGTTCCTCTTCTGTCATCTGTGAATGAGTGGTTGATGCAGGATGAATCACCAGAGATTTCACATCTGCAACATTGGCAAGAAGAGAGAATAATTCCAGCTGGTCAATAAAATCCTTTGCTTTTCTTGCATCTCCCTTGATTTCGAAGGTGAAGATGGAACCGCCTCCATTGGGGAAATATTTAGCATATAATTCCTTCTGACTCTCATCATCGGAAATAGATGGATGATGAACTTTTTCAACCTGTGGGTGATTTTTCAGATATTCCACTACTTTCAGTGCATTCTCCACATGGCGCTCCACTCTTAAGGATAAGGTCTCCAGTCCCTGTAAAAAGACAAATGCATGAATTGGGGATAAGCAGGCTCCTGTATCACGAAGTAAAATCGCCCGGATCTTTGTTACATAAGCAGCAGGACCGGCTGCCTTTGTAAAGCTGACTCCATGGTAACTTGGGTTTGGATCAGTGAGGGAAGGGAATTTACCTGATGCCTCCCAGTCAAATTTACCACCGTCAACAATGACACCGCCGATGCTGGTTCCATGTCCGCCAATGAATTTTGTAGCAGAATGTACCACAATATCAGCACCGTATTCAATAGGCCTTACCAGATAAGGTGTTGCAAATGTATTGTCTACAACAAGCGGAATTTTATGTGCGTGTGCAATCTTTGCGAACTGTTCAATATCAACCACATCGGAATTAGGATTTCCCAGAGTTTCAATAAAAATCAGCTTTGTATTTACTTTAATGGCATTCTCCACTTCTTCATAATTAAATGGATCCACAAATGTAGTGGTAATACCATAATCAGGAAGTGTGTGCTCCAGCAGATTGTAAGTACCTCCATAAATATTGTTTGCTGCGACTACGTGATCTCCGTTCTTTGCAAGGTTCTCAATGGAATAAGTTACTGCTGCCGCTCCAGAAGCCGTAGCCAGGGCTGCCACACCGCCCTCCAATGCCGCAATTCTCCGTTCAAACACATCCTGAGTCGGATTGGTCAGTCTGCCATAAATATTGCCTGCATCTGTCAGATTAAACCTTGCAGCAGCATGGTCGCTGTTATGGAATACATAGGAAGAACTCTGATAAATGGGTACTGCTCTGGCATCTGTCACGGAATCTGCCTGCTCCTGACCAACGTGTAACTGTAATGTTTCAAATTTAAGATTTCTTTCTCCTCTGGTCTTCTTGCTCATATTCGTATCCTCCTGTGGGGTAAAATGCTGTTTCGCATGTTCTTGTTAAGTGGTATTATACTGTTTTTTTTTATCCTGTGTTAATATTTATAACTATTATCTGGTTATAGGTAAAATCTATAACCAGATTCTTAATAATAAGATTACTCCTGCTGAGCCAGAAGTTTCTCCAGTTCCTCATTCAGTTTTTCTTTCATAAGGAAAAGGGTTTCATCTCCCGGCAGATACTTATCATTATATAGTTCCTCCACTGGCAGCTTCCAGACAGGACCAGGTGATGGTGTATCACCAATGGTTCTGGGATAAAAATGCCAGTGCATATGTGTGAAATTACCGCTCCCCAATAATTCATAATTCAGTTTATCCGGTCCAAAAGCCCGGTAAACTGCCTCTGCAGTCAAAGCCATCTCCTGTAAAAACCGGTTTTTAAATTCCTTTTCCAGAAAATGAAGCTCCGACGCATGTTCCTTACATAAAAAAACAGTATAACCCTGAAATCTCTGGTGATCCCCCAGCACCACATATCCAGTCTCCAATTCCTTTACAAAATACGGATTTCTGCCTTCTTTAATAAGCTGTATCCGGTCACACACTCCGCACATAGCTGCACCTCTCCTTTTTCCACTTTTTCTGCTTCTCATCTTTTGTTATTATACAACAGATTTTCCACCAGCACACTATTTTTTTATTCCTTGCTTATCCATCATATCTCATTGGCTTTGGAATATATATATACAAAAATGCAAAAGGAAAAATCTGCCCATGAACGAACATTATCCATTTGTGAATCCACCGCTTCCCTATGCATACGACTCACTTGAACCTTATATCGACACTCAGACCATGTACATTCACCACGACAGGCAGCTTCAGAGATATGTAGTGGAACTAAACACCATCCTGCGCGATTATCCGGAGCTGCAAAATCTTTCTCTGGAACAGCTTCTTACCAATACGGAAAGCCTTCCCGAAGAGATCCGACAGTCTATTATCAACTACGGCGGCGGCGTTTACAATCATATTATCTACTTTAATGGCATGATTAATTCCCAGGAGCGTTCACAGGCTGAAACACTATATCCCATTATATTAAGAGATTTCGGAACAATAGAGAATTTTTTTAATGAATATAAAAGAAATGCACTATCTGTTTTCGGTTCGGGGTATGCATGGCTGGTTGTTGACCAGAATGGAACACTATCAATAGTAACCACCCCTAACCAGAATACTCCAATCTCATTTGGATTTTGTGTAATCTCCGGCATGGATGTCTGGGAGCATGCTTATTTTCTGCAGCGTTATAATGACCGGGCTGCATACATCGAAGACTGGTTCCATGTGGTTAACTGGCAGGAGGCTGATGCACGGTATAAACGGTGTATGGGGATTGATGAGGAGCAATAATGCAAAAGGGAGAACCAGGTATTAACTTGGTTACTCCCTATAAATGTGCTAAAAACACATGTGTTTGCGGTTTAGAAAGAACTATATAACTAAGTTAAACCAATTATTACCCAGGTGCAGCACCGATTAGCCATTCAGGACTAACACTTATTTAATGGTGCTGTTGGGTAAACGCAAAAAAGAACGCTCTCATGTCAGAGAGCGTTGTGATTCCATGTTTATATAAACCTATTTTTCAGCTTTTTCATCTTTTACAAAATACATCTTAGTGCCTTCCAGTTCGAAAAGCAGTTTGGAATCTGTGATCGGACATTCGATGGTCTCTCCATCAGACTCTATTGTAATAACATTGTCCTTTTCTGACCAGGTACCCTCTCCGTTTTCTGTTCCAAAATTAAGTGTTACTTTTTTTGCATCAAATTTAATGGTTGCAGCATCCATAGCACTCGCTAAGAGTTCCCCTTCCAGTACGATTCCCTCAGCTTCCACTGAATTCAACGTCCATGTAGTTCCTACGTAGACAGAATCATTTTTTGCTCCGCAGCCTACCAGCATAGCCCCAAGCATCATTAAAATAGCAAGTAATAATGATAATCTCTTTTTCATAACTTCCATTCCCTCTTTCGTAATTTAAATAATTCTCTCAGTACTACTTCTATATTCGTACCTGAGTTCTGGTAAAGTTTATTATAATATATATTTCCAGTCAATAGTTTTGTCGCAAAATGCATGTTTATGGCGTAAAAATCAAAAAAACAATTGCAATTCGGCATAATTATGATATATTTGATACATAGATTAAAAAAATTGGGGATTATTATGAAACTTGTAATTTTAGATTCAATTACAACAGATAGAAATCTTCTGATCATTTCTTTAGAAAGATATTTTCGTAAACGACTGATAGATTTTTCATTACATGAGTATTCATTTCATAAAAATATGTTTGATTGTGTAAATTTCCAGTGCGAAAAACTTCCATGTTGTTTCATCAACTTATCAGAAACTGAGCAAAATGGTTTAGAAGTAGGCCATAAAATTCGTGAAATGAATCAGGATAGTATTATATTCTTTACTTCCAACAGTACCCGACATGCAGCGGAAGCTTATCGAATGCAAGCTGATGGATATTTTCTCAAGCCTATTCGGACCAAAGAATTAGAAGCATCTTTAGATAAAAGTCTAAAAAATATTAACTTTGTTTACAAGAAAATTCAGATCCGTTCAGATTATATGACAATGAATATACCTCTCAAGGATATTATCTATATTGAGGTGTTTAATAAAACCTGTATTATTTATACGAAACAAAAAACAATTACCAGTTCCATATCATTAAGTGAATTGGAAGAGAAATTAAATAAAGAAGGATTTCTCCGGTGTCATAAAAGCTATCTGGTTAATATGCATTTTATTAAAGAATATAACGACTCTGGTTTTTTTCTTACAAATAAACAATTCATACCCATATCAAAACGGGAACGTTTAAAGCATCGGGAAACCCACCTTAATTGGCTCTTGAAGTCTATACATGATTAGTACCATTACGCCCTGTCGTTCTATTTTAACGATCATTTAAGGGGGTGCTGCAAAATGAGCACTCCCTTTTATTATTCGCTTCCATTATTGAAAAAATTTCCCATTTACTTTATACTATAAATAGGTTCAGACAGAACCAAATACGACTAAAGGGGAAATGTTAGTATGTCAGAGACTAAATGTAGCAATTACAATTTATGCAAACAATACGGCACTTATGGTGAGAGTTGTGAAGAGGATCTTTCTTCAGCCACCTATACTGATTGCGATAATAGTCAGAAGCAGATAATAAAAATTTTGGCTAGTATTGATCAGAAACTTTCAAAACTTCTGGAAAAATAGATTCATGTATTTTTCTTTTCCATCGTACAAAAAGAGGAGCCGCACACAATGCGAACTCCTCTTCTCTATAGCAAATGGTATTTTCCTTTGAAAATTCAAGATTTTATTATTAGAATTTACCTGTACTAGCAGCCTATTACTTTGACAACCCAAAAATTTGTTTGGAGCAGATAATGGGTAACCATTAGAGCCATGTAACGCCGTTTGCATCAATGTCGTAGCCGTCAATTTTTGTACTTCTGGCAAGAGAGCCATCGGCATTAAAGTAATACCATTTATCGTCAATCTGGAGCCATTTGCCAGCAATCATGACACCATAAGTATCAAAATAATAGCGCTTTGAATTACCGTTTGCTTCAATATCTCTCCATCCTGTGGCTGCACTGCCGTCTGAGGTAAGAAAAAACCATTCGCCTTTTGCGTTTTCCTTCCAGCCACTTGCAAAGGCACCCCCACTGCTATCAAAGCAGTAAACCTTGCCGCCTACGGTCTGCCAGCCAGTAAGGGCTTTCCCTTCTTTAAAAAACATCCATTCACCAGAATCATTTCTTACCCACCCCTGGGCAGTATCTCTTAAAATCATTAACTCTACAAAGCGCCGCAGCACTGACGAAACTTCGGCACTGGTAGCCAACCCCTGCGGGTCGTAATAGTTATTGTTTTTGCCTTGAATGATACCCGCCATCTGAATACGCTTCACAGAAGAAATCGCCCACGTACCAATTTGAGCGTTATCGGCAAAGGTGTTCTGTGTGTGTACCTCCGGCAGCTTAAATCCCATAGCTGTGGCATACCTGTCCATCATAACCGCCATCTGCTCACGGGTTACAAGGCCGTCCGGGTCAAACTTACCACCACCAATGCCGTCCAGAATGTTATTCTTAACTCCCCATTCGATATAGCCCATGTAAAAGGCGTCGGTTTTCACATCACTGAAGCTGGATTTCTTGTAAGCACTGATGTCGGCATTTGCCAAACGTCCCAGTGCTGTAACAAACCTCCCCCTTGTCATAGAAGCATTGGGACTGAAGGTGGTGGAGCTGGTGCCGGTCAGAATCCCCCGGTTTACAGCAAACAGAATATCGTCCTTTGCCCAATGTTCGTTAATATCAGTAAAGCTGGCGTCACCCTTGCAGGCTATGCCATAAGTGGAGAAATGGCTGGTGGAAAACACTACCGTCCCGCGCTTTGCATCATAGCTGGAATCAGTGAGATAGGTTATTTTGTCATTTGCATCCACATAGACGGCACAAATGTTGCCCGCAGCCTCGCCATTTTGCAAAGTATACGGAATCTCCACACTGACTCTGCCATTACCGAAATCAGTCACAGATTCTCCGCTGTCACTAACCGTCTTGAAATCATAGGCTGGCCGATTGCCAATGGCAGCTTTTGCATAACCGGACAATTTTGACATGTCCATGGGAATAACGGAAAGCTGGACATCAGCCTTTGCCTGTCGGTTGATTTCCGCTATTGCAGCAAGGTTGATTCCAATGGTAAGATCAGGGTGGTCTATAACAAGCTGAACGCTGGCAATCTTATTATCAATGACCTGCTCCTGGGTTGTCTTGGGCAGGTTAACGATTACCGTGTCCGGGTCCTTGCCGCCTGTGGTGACATGAATGATTGCGGTAATATCACTTGCGTTCACATTTTTTTTCGCTGCCACAGCTTTTGCGTCTGCAATGGCATCGGTAATATTTTTGTCAATCAGGCTGACATTAGCGTTACCCTCATTGTCAACTGTGGCTTTGTTTTCAGTGCTGCCGCTGACAGACTCAGTGGGTTTTACAGATTGAGCGGGTGTATCGGAGCCATTGCCGGAACCATTGCCGGAGCCATTGCCGGAACCACCTCCATTTCCAGATCCGTCACCAATTCCACCGCTATAAGGTGTGGCTGTGATAATAATGGTTTTCAGCTCTGTTGTTTGGCTTTGTCCGCCTTTGGACACCGTAATAGTAAAGGTGTAGCTGCCATCTGTACCCATGTGATTTGCAGATGTTCCGGCAATTGGGGGGATGTAACTAACTTTATTAATAGTAACTGTAATGCTGCTGTTGTTGACTGCCGTTTCTGCGATTTGCTTCAAGGCCGCTATAATCACTTCCCCATCCGGTGCAGCCGCTTGGGTCATATTGCCATAGCCTTTGTTTTGCGCGGCTGTTTTTGCTGCTGCAAGGAGCTGTGCATCCGTTGGAGCAGACAGTTTAAAAATCACACTGACGGTAACCGCGTAATCGGGCATGGTAAAGCTGCCATTTGTAACAGTCACGGCAATATTTGTGTCGCTGGTTTTGCAGACGGAAATGCTATCCACCTCGTATCCGCTTTTTGCGGTGTGGGTAATGGCGACAGTATCCCCTGATCTGGCATAGGCCAAAGTGCTGCCGTTTACCGTTACGCTGTAGCTTCCATTGATGGCGGCATTCGCAGTAATGACATAGGTAGAGAAGCTAACCACCACGGCATCACTGCCGGACATCACTAATTGTTTGCTCAAAATTTCACCGTTGCTGGTTGCAATTAGGTTTGTGCCGTCGGAGGCATTGGCTATTGCGGCAGGCTTTTCCAGACTGCCTACGGTGAGTTTGCTTATGGAGCCGTCGCCGAGGGTGGCGATCGCAGCAGAATTCGCAGCCGCACCGTTTTTGGCTGTGATTGTTCCTCCGGTAATATTTACTGACAAAAAGCCACCGATGATACCGTAACTGGCCTCGGCATTGCCTGCGATCCCGGTGACACTTCCATCTGTGATTTCCACTGCTCCCAATGCAAGAATGCCCGCACTGAAAGTATTTGTTCCGCTTATCGCACTGCCCGTGCCGGTAACGCTGCCGCCGGAGATGGAGATGTTCCCTTGCAACGAAGCCAATCCGTAGCCCTGACGTATATCATCAGAACCACTTTCTCCGGTAACAGTGCCGCCTGTTATTTCTATATTGCCTTGGGAGACGATTCCTATGCTTTGAACCCTTCCCGATCCGCCGTAACCGGTAATAGAGCCACTGCTGATATTCAGTGTTGCATCGGAATATATTCCGGAGCTTTTGTTATCAGAACCTGTTGTTACACCGCGACCACCATAGGCATTGACGGTGCAGGAAGAAAAGTTGAGCGCTCCCACGCTGTAAATACCATAGCTGCTGCCTTCTTTTTCACCGTTGCTGTTGGTATATGCAGCTGTACCAGCTTGGGCATTCAGCGTTCCGCCGCCTTTCATGTGCAATGCACCTTTGCCATAAAGACCATAGGTAAAAACATCCTCACTATTTGATGAGGTATAGCCGCTTATGACGGCGTTTTCAGAATCCTCCTCCAACACAACGGTCGTTTCGGCCGGAACTGTCAAAGCGGCGGAAGTAGTGGTGTGAACGGTCATACCGGAGAGAACAAGTGTATTGGCAGCATATCTTTCCCCGTCCACTGTAGTTTCGGCCGCGTACCATGTCCAGCCCTCAGCAGGGTTGGTGTATACACTGCCACTTGGGGTTGAGCCGTAGGGCCTGGAACCACTGATACCCGTCAAATCCAGCGCCGTGGTGCGGACGGTGTAACCGTTATAGTTCCACTTGGCGTAATAAGTAACTCCGCGGTCACCGGCACCAATGAGTTCCGTTCCCTGTCCGTTGGGAGCCGTATACCAGCCAGCAAAAGAATAGCCGGTTTCTTCCCATTGGGGATCGGAGCTGGGCTTAACAGTTACGGTAGCTGTACCGTTACAGAAATCGAAGGTTGAGTTATCCGAAATCAGCGTAGGTTCAACCGCGACATAGTGGAATTGGTTGAGACGTGGGTCTTTGCTGGTTATCTCATCTGTAAGGCCGGTAAATCCACCCTTGAGCGTAACGCCCGTGGCAGTCAAGGTGCCAGTGAGCGCAATGCCTGGAGTACTCAAAATAGCGTCTCCGCCGGTTAAATTGGCCGAGGCGTTTCCTGTGACGGTCAGGTTTCCATTAATGCCATTGCCGCCTGTATACATAGGGCTTTGGCTCATACCGCCGACGGCAGTAAGAATCGCACCATTACTAACGGACACATGACCGGTAATGCCGTTGCCAGCCCTGCCAGGACCGGGGTTCTGGTTATTGCCACCCACTGCGATAACGTTCACCGCCCCGCTGATAGAAACGTCGCCAAGGATACCGCTGCCACTGTTGCTGAGGACTACTTCGGAAAATCCCCCTGTACCTCCATTGACACAGAGTGTTTCCGTACCAGTGACCGCAACATTACCGCTGATTCCTGAACCGCCGTTGGTTGGGGCATAAGTAGAGGAGTAGCCCGCACCACCTGTCAGGGAACTATCCTCAATCACACTCAAGGTGACGGTACCGCTTGTCACGGTTAAAGCATTCGCGCCGTTTTGCCCACCCTTTAATCCATCTTGTGCGTTGATTTCCACGCCGTCCAGATTTAGTGTGACACCTGCCACAGTAACTACAATGCGGTCGGAAGTAGAGTCTTTCCCATCAGCCATGCTCACCGTGTACTCACCAGCCGTGCCCAATGACAGGACACCATTGTCATAGACCGGTGCTGCACCGTCTTCATCTATGCTGACTGAAAAATCTCCGTAGGTGGTGGGAGTACCTGCACGCAGAACCATCATAGGGAGCTGTACACCCACCGTTACGTTAATTTCCGGCAGATCCGCACTCACTGTGTAACCCTTTATTACCGGCGTAAATACAAAATCACCGGTTTCATTTCCGGTATATTCCGGCTCAGCTGTCCATGTAACCGGAATATCAACAGTCGTTTCCTCCCATTCGGGAGCAGGAGCCTTCTCATGGTCATCACCACTCTCTTTTATAGCAGAAGAGGCTGTTGCCACCGCCGGATCAGCCAACGCATCATTTTCCTGGAATTCGCCTGAATCCTGCACAGGCTCCTCCTCTGTCCCGCTGTCGGCAGATAGGGCTGTCCGCACTGTTGCCGTGAGTTCTTCGGGAAGTTCCAAATTTTCAATCGATGTGCCGGTCTCAACGGATTTTTCTGATTCGGCAAGCGGTTCAAAAGCTATAATTTCACCCCTTGCACCCGCTGGTTTACTTACTTCTTCTGCCATAACCGAAATCGGCAGCATAGTCAGCACCATGCACACCGAGAGCCAAATACTTAAAACTCTCTTTCGCATTTTGTTTTATTCTCCTATTTTAATATTTTTTTTGGCCAGTAACATACGCCTACCTCCAGTGCACGAGGCTTGTCCAGGTGAAAATCAGCATACCGGCAATACCAGCACTGCCGCAATCCTTCAGGTGTGTCAGCCCTTGGCTCAAAAGCTGGGCAAGTCTGCTTTGGCCACACATTGCCCTCCGTATTTGGGGCTGGAAGCGGTGAATCCTCACGCCTGCGCTTTTCCATTCCATCACACTCCTTTGACTAAAAAGATTGGAAATAATAATGCAAGTTGCAAGAAGAATAACGCGAAAAATAAAAAAAATGAGCCTTTACACTTAAAAGGCTCATTTTTACACTTAAAAATAAAATTTATATATCTTACCTAAGGTGCCGCAAGAGCGTTATTAGAAGACAAATGGCTGACAAATGCATTATCTTCCCACACCCATGCAAAAAGAGGAGCCGCCCAAAGCGAACTCCTCTTTTCTATATCAAATGGTATTTTCCCTTGAAAAATCAAGGTTTTATCATTAGAATTTACCTGCGTTAGCAGCCTCTTCAATACCAACAGCTACAGCTACAGTGGCTCCAACCATAGGGTTGTTACCCATACCGATCAGACCCATCATCTCTACGTGAGCCGGAACGGAAGAAGAACCTGCGAACTGAGCGTCAGAGTGCATACGTCCCATAGTATCTGTCATACCATAGGAAGCTGGACCTGCTGCCATGTTATCTGGGTGAAGCGTACGTCCTGTACCGCCGCCGGAAGCGACTGAGAAGTACTTTTTGCCTTTTTCTGTACATTCTTTTTTGTAGGTTCCTGCTACTGGATGCTGGAATCTGGTTGGGTTGGTGGAGTTACCAGTGATGGAAACGTCAACGCCTTCCTTCCACATGATAGCAACGCCTTCTGTTACGTCGTTAGCGCCGTAGCAGTTAACTTTTGCTCTTAAACCTTCTGAATAGGATTTTCTGAACAGTTCTTTCACTTCGCCTGTGTAATAATCCATTTCAGTTTCTACATATGTAAATCCATTGATTCTGGAAATGATCTGAGCTGCGTCTTTTCCTAAACCGTTTAAGATTACTCTTAATGGTTTCTGACGTACTTTGTTTGCCTTCTCAGCAATACCGATAGCGCCTTCTGCTGCTGCAAAGGACTCATGACCAGCAAGGAAGCAGAAACAGTCTGTGCCCTCTTCCAGAAGCATCTTTCCAAGATTACCATGACCAATACCTACGTTACGCTGATCAGCTACGGAACCTGGGATACAGAAAGCCTGAAGACCTTCACCAATTGCTGCTGCTGCATCTGCTGCTTTTCTGCAGCCTTTTTTGATTGCGATCGCTGCGCCTACTGTATAAGCCCAACAAGCATTTTCAAAACAGATAGGCTGGATCTTCTTCACCTGTTCGTAAACATCCAGACCTGCATCTTTTGTAATCTTTTCCGCTTCTTCAATGGAAGCGATGCCATAGCTGTTTAAAACAGAATTGATTTTGTCAATTCTTCTCTCATATGATTCAAATAAAGCCATTATCTTGTCCTCCTTATTATTGGCCAAATCTCTTCGCTTTCATAACCGGATACCGGCAGGCTTTCGCCGACCGACTATTCGTGTCTTGGGTCAATGATCTTTGCAGCTTCCGCTACACGGCCGTACTGTCCTTTTGCTTTTTCCCATGCAGTGTTGGGATCATCACCTTTTTTGATGAAATCAGTCATCTTACCAAGACTTACGAACTGATATCCAATGATCTGATCTTCTTCATCAAGAGCAATGCCGGTTACATAGCCTTCAGCCATTTCCAAATAGCGAGGACCTTTCTTTAAGGTTCCATACATGGTACCAACCTGAGAACGAAGACCTTTTCCTAAGTCTTCCAGTCCCGCACCAACTGGAAGTCCGTCTTCTGAGAATGCACTCTGAGTTCTTCCGTATGCGATCTGTAAGAATAATTCTCTCATCGCTGTATTGATGGCATCACAAACAAGGTCTGTATTCAATGCCTCTAAAACGGTTAATCCTGGCAGAATCTCAGCTGCCATAGCAGCGGAGTGTGTCATACCGGAGCATCCGATTGTTTCTACTAATGCTTCCTGAATAATACCCTCTTTTACGTTAAGGGTCAGCTTGCATGCGCCCTGCTGGGGAGCACACCAGCCAACACCGTGTGTCAGACCGGAGATATCTTTAACTTCTTTTGATTTTACCCATTTTGCTTCTTCTGGGATTGGAGCAGCGCCGTGATGAACGCCCTGTGCTACTGTGCACATCTCTTCTACTTCATGTGAATAAATCATGTTAAAACTCCTTTCAAATAAGTAATCATCATGAAAAGTACTTTGTTAATTATATCACATCATACTTGATATCATTTTCTCATATTCTGTCGAATTCCGCAAGTGTTTTTTAGGGCTTGCAAAACAGCCGGAGGAAGAAACTGACCCATATCTTCCCTCCGGCCGGCCATAATACTGACTATTGTATGATTCTCCTCACCGATAAGATCGTACGATAGGTGGCAGTACCAACCTTGATACCGGTAGCTGGAGAGCTTGCATGAACGATCTGACCATTCCCGATATAAATGCCAATATGACCTGCATAACAGATTAAATCTCCAGGCTGGGCATCGGAATAAGAGACTTCTGCTCCGGCAGAACGCTGCTCGGAGGAACTTCTTGGCAACGAATATCCAAAATGCTTGTATACGCCCTGCACAAATCCGGAGCAGTCTGTTCCGTTTGTCAGACTGGTTCCGCCAAACACATAGGGGTTACCCACAAACTGCAGACCGTAATCCGCAACTGATCTTCCCTGAGCCGTTCCCCCTGTACTTTTCGATGCAGTAGGTCCGGAGTATTTGTTATTATTATTGGTGCTTCGGCTGCCAGTGTTAGAGGCGGCTTTTTTCCTTGCATCCTCTTCTGCCTTTTTTCTTGCCTGCTCTGCTGCTTTTTTTCTGGCTTCTTCTTCTTTGGTCTTACGGATTTCTTCATTCTTTTTTGCTACCGTCTGGGCATAAATATCGGCATCCTTTTTGGCCTGTGCCAGCTGGCTGTCAAAATTAGAGACTTCTTTTTTCTTTGTTGCAATGAGAGTTTCCAGCTGTTTCTTCTGATCCTTATACTCCAGCTCCATTACTTCCATCTCATTCTTGTCCTCTTCCAGATCATCCTTATAATCAGCAACCTGCTGCTTGGTCTCCTGGAATTTTACAAGCATCTTCCGGTCATATGTATAGATTCCTTCCACATATTCTGCTTTATTAAGCAGATCCGACATATCCTTTACCTGCAGAAAAATATCCATGTATTCTGTATCACCCTTCTCATACATATACTGGATTCTTTTTTTCATGGCAAGATACTGCTTTTCTTCTTCTTTCTTCGCCTCCTGGTAATCCGATTCAGCCTGTTTAATTTCTTTTTCTTTATTGGCCATATCGTTTTCCAAGACCTTAATATCTGATAAAAGAGCGGTTAAATCAGTGGTAAGCTTAGAGACCTGATTCTGAGCCGCATTTTTCTTATTGGCAGCATCCTGTGCCTGTTTATTAGCCTCATTCAGCTTTTTCTGAGCTTCCTGCTTTTCTTTTTCCGCCTTGGAAGTCGCAAAGACCGGAACAGTCTGTGTGCAGACCATGGCACTTATCATTATACCGCAGAACAGTCTTCGCAGTACCCCTGCATTTTTATGATACATAATCTGTACTTTTCGTTTCATCGTCAGTTCCTTTGCATTTTTTCTATCTTTATCCCTCCTATATGTTAACGTAAACTGAGGGTAAAATTCAAGTCCAAAATGAAATTTTATAGAAAATTTTTCTCCTGATGTTTTCCAATCTTTCTGGATACCACAATAAAACACAGGAAAAACAGTATTCCTTTTATAATACTGGATATGGAAAAGGCCCACCAGATTCCGTCAAGTCCCAAAGAGGTACTTCCAAGGAACATGGCAAGAGGAATTCTTGCTGTGGTAAACACAATACTGATTACAGAACTGAGCAGGGTTTTTCCAAGCCCCGAGAGCGCGCCTACCGTGGTAAGCTCCACACACATAAACATCTGGCTGACACCTATAATAACAAGATAACGCACTCCCATAGGAATTACATCTGCCTCATGTATGAATAGTCCGAATATCTGCTTCGGAAAAACAATCAGCAAAAAGGTGCAGAATAATCCCCATAAAAACATGACTGCCACTGCCGTAAAATATCCCTTTTTTACTCTCCCATACTGCTTTGCTCCGTAATTCTGACCCACAAAGGAGTTAATTGCAGCTGCAAAACCATCTGCAGTCATCCATGAGATGGATTCAATCTGCCCGCCTACCCGGAGTACGGCAACTGCCGTATCACCAAATTCAGCTACAAACCGGGTTAAAATCATGGAAATGCTGGTGTAGATTAAATTCTGAACAGAAGCAGGGAATCCAATTCTGATCATAGAGCTCATATAGTCCCACGGAACTTTCTGGATCAGCCGTACTTTATCAAATACCAGTTTGTCTTTACGAATTGCTATTATAAATACAAGTGTTACAACTGCCTGGGCAAATACCGTAGCTGCTGCTGCCCCGGCCACGCCAAAACCTTTTACCGGTCCCAATCCAAAAATTAAGATGGGATCTAAAACCATATTTAATACAAGTCCTACCACATTCGCCTTTAAAGGAGTTCTGCTGTCTCCCATGGCTGTAAGGATTCCGGTCAGGATCACATTCATATAGGAAAATACAATCAGCCCGCAGGTTATTTTTAAATATATCTGGGCATTCTCCACAATCCATCTGTTGCTCAGTCCAAAAAAAACAATCAGCGGCTTAGCCCCAAATATGCAAAGAGCACCGTAAAGAATAGAGAACAGAATGCCAAGCTGAAGTGCCCCTGATGCATATTGAGCGGCTTCTTCTTTCCTGCCTCCGCCAAGAGCATGGGCAACTTTAACCTGTCCGCCCATTTTAGCCAGTGCAACAACACCCTGGGAAAGCCACACATACATACCCCCTGCTCCCACCGCAGCAACCGATGAAGCGCCAGCAATACCGATCCACGCCATATCCGTCAGGTTATAAGCCATCTGTACCAATGCAGTGACCATAATAGGAAGTGCCAGCTCTGTGAGCGAAGTAAAGATGTGTCCCTTTAGTAAATCTACTTTTTTATTCATAAAAAATTTTTCTCCGTTTCAAAAGGGCTGCCAAATTAGCGGCAGCCCTTATCTGTCCGGATTACTACCTGGCAGAAAGATATTCGTCAATTCCTCTTGCGCCAGCACGTCCGGCTTCCATGGCCAGGATTACAGTTGCAGCACCTGTCACTGCATCTCCTCCGGCATATACGCCTTCCTTGCTTGTCTTTCCTGTAGACTCCTCTGCAATAATACATCTGCGCTTATTAATATCCAGTCCCTTGGTGGTATTGGATATTAAAGGATTGGGGGATGTTCCCAGTGACATGATGACAGTATCTACATCAATGACAAATTCAGATCCTTCCACCTCTACAGGTCTTCTTCTGCCGGAAGCATCCGGTTCTCCAAGTTCCATTCTGATACATTTCATTCCGTTAACCCAGCCCTTCTCATCGGTGAGAATTTCAATCGGGTTTGACAGAAGATCAAATATAATTCCTTCTTCTTTTGCATGATGGACTTCTTCCGCTCTTGCAGGAAGCTCCGCCTCGCTTCGTCTATAAACAACATGCACCTCAGCGCCAAGACGAAGAGCCGTTCTGGCTGCGTCCATGGCAACGTTGCCTCCGCCGACAACTGCTACCTTATTACCCGCTACAATCGGGGTATCGTAGTCGTCACGGAATGCCTTCATTAAATTACTTCTTGTTAAGTATTCATTGGCGGAGAATACACCGTTGGCATTCTCTCCCGGAATTCCCATGAACATGGGAAGACCGGCTCCTGAACCGATAAATACAGCCTGGAACCCTTCTTCATCAAGAAGTTCATCAATGGTCACAGACTTTCCAACGATTACATTGGTCTCAATCTTAACGCCCAGCTTTCTAACGTTATCGATCTCCGGCTGTACTACGCCGTCTTTTGGAAGACGGAACTCAGGAATACCATAAGTAAGTACACCGCCAGGCTCATGAAGTGCTTCAAATATTGTAACTTCATATCCCAGCTTTGCAAGATCCCCTGCACAGGTAAGACCAGAAGGGCCGGAACCGATGACTGCCACTTTCTTTCCATTGGTTTTTTCAGGTGCTTCTGGAACAATTCCATGCTCTCTGGACCAGTCTGCAACAAACCTCTCCAGCTTGCCGATGGAAACCGGCTCACCCTTAATTCCGCGGATGCACTGACCTTCACACTGACTCTCCTGGGGACATACACGTCCGCATACTGCAGGAAGTGCTGAGGATAGTGCGATTACTTTTGCAGCTTCCTCAATATTGCCCTCTTCCACCTCTTTAATAAAACCAGGTATATTAATGGATACAGGACAGCCCTTTACGCACTTGGGATTCTTACACTGAATGCAGCGGCTGGCCTCTTCTCTAGCTTCTTCTTCATTATATCCAAGACATACTTCTTCAAAATTTGTTGCTCTTACCTTTGGATCCTGTTCTCTGACTGGTACTTTCTTTAAAACATCCATTAGTTGTCACCTCCACACTGTCCGCAGCCGCCATGATGAGTATCGCCTTCCCGGGTTTTTAAAATTGCACGCCCTTCTTCGCTCTTATACATCATCTGACGCTTCATGGCCTCGTCAAAATTCACTTTATGGCCGTCAAATTCCGGTCCATCCACACAGGCAAATTTGACTTCGTCCCCAACTGTGATACGGCAGGCTCCGCACATTCCTGTACCGTCTACCATGACTGGGTTTAAGCTGACAACGGTTGGAATTCCTAATTCCTTTGTTAAAAGACAGGTAAACTTCATCATAATCATGGGGCCGATGGCAACACAGACATCGTACTGTTTTCCCTGATTATTCACAAGATCCTTAATTACTTCGGTAACCATTCCTTTTCTCTCATAGGAACCGTCATCCGTGGTCACATATAAATTGCCGGCCTGCTCTCTCATAGCATCTTCTAAGATCAGCAGATCCTTTGTCTTTGCGCCTACGATTACATCAACCGATATTCCGTGCTCTCTCATCCATTTAACCTGAGGATAAACAGGAGCAGTTCCAACACCACCGGCTACAAATAAATATTTCCGTTTCTTTACTTCTTCTAAATCTTCTTCTACAAATTCAGATGCATTACCTAAAGGTCCTACTACATCCTCAAAGCTGTCCCCTGTTTTTAAATCAGCCATCTTTTCCGTGCTGGCACCCACTGTCTGAAATACAATGGTAATTGTCCCTTTGTCACGGTTATAATCACAGATCGTGAGCGGAATACGCTCCCCTCTGTCATCCATCTTTACGATAACAAATTCTCCAGGCTGGCAGGCTTTGGCAATCCGGGGTGCTTCCACATCCATCAGATAGATCTTGTCAGCTAACATCTCTGCTTTTAAAATCCTGTACATCTTCATCCTCCTAATGTCTTCGTGAATATACCTTTGCACCGTTCCTGATAGCCATCCTGACAATCAGGTGAAATGGTACTCGTTCCATATTATCATTTTTAAATATCAAAGACAATACGAAATAAAAAATATCATTATTTTTTTATCGATTACCAGTCCTTTGGTACATGCGGAACGTATAGCACAAGTTAAAGTATGTCTGTTCTTCACTTTCAGCACACATCTCCCATCCGGTGTCCTGATCCAGATTCGGGAAATGGGTATCTGCACTGTATGCATAGTCTATATATGTCACATGAGCTGTATGGCAGTACGGAAGGAACTGTTCATAGATACTCTGACCGCCAATAACAAAACATTCTTTACCAGGATGCTTTTCAAGCTCTTTCATTACTTCTTCTATGCTGTGGCAGATGGTAGCGCCTTTCACTTTATAATTGGTATTTCTGGTGAGCACAATATTGGTTCTTCCATATAATGGCTGTTTGCCCGGAAAACTCTCCAATGTCTTGCGCCCCATGATAATTACTTTTCCAAGAGTTTCCTCACGGAACATCCGCTTGTCCTCTGGTATGTTTACCAGAAGCTGCCCCTGGTTCCCGATGGACCAGTTTTTATCCACCGCTACAATTAAATTCATAAGCATGTCCACCTTTTATTCTTCCTCTGCAAGAATCAGCTCCTTTGCATAAGGAAGGCTTTCGATCCAACTACAAAACGTATGCCATTCCTTTAATTTGTGACTTCTTCTTGCAAAATAAATGTTGATTAAAGTTTCATAATTTAATGTACAGGTACGCATCTGATTGTAGCTGGAAGGGAGAAGCTGGATCATGTCATACCAGTCTTCCTTGTTCTTTGTTTCTATATAACGCAGACGAATCTTCTCTAATTCATCCACAACACTTCCCATAAAGGAAAGGGTTTCCTCTGTCATATGATCATGGCTGAAATCATCCATATCAAATGGTTTTGAATGCATCTTATGCATGGTACTTGTAGAATTCGCTACAGTAGATACCTTATAGGTATCGTATTCCTTCCACCAGTATATAGGAGCAGTCACATCTACCGAAACAAAGATCTGCCGAATAAATTTTCTATGATCGCTGCCAGCTTTTCTTAAACGTCTGGCAAGACCCAGATCATTTGGTCCCAGTATGTACTCCCCTTCCTCATTATACTGGCTGTCCATACGGTCCCAGCTGTTCATTGGGTTTCTTGCACCACGTATGGCGTTTTCTATGTTCATAACACTGGTTCTTTCACACTTTAACATGGTATCTTCCTTTCTAACTGCGGATTCCCTCTTGCATGATCCTATCCATTATAAAACAAAACATGTGTTACGTCTATTCCTTTATTACCCGATTTGTTCTTAATAAACAAACATTATTTTTGCGAAAATTTACATAATAAAAAAAATAATATCTGTTTTCTATTGAATCATAGCCAATAGTCTTCTATAATTATAATATTAAGTTTTTGGAAGGAGAATGATACCAATGGATGAAAATTACATACCGTTAAGGCTGGCACAGCTTCGGACTAAAAAAGGCATATCAGCCAGAGAAATGAGTCTTTCACTGGGACAGGCGGAAGATTACATCAGCGATATAGAATCCAAAAACAACACACCATCAATGGACCACTTTCTATTGATTTGTGAATATTTAGGGATATCGCCAAGGGAATTTTTTGATGAAGAAAATCCAAACCCCATCCTGCTTCATGAACTGATCACAGAACTGGAACCACTGAAGGACCAGGACTTCGATAATCTGCTAAACCTACTGTTTGAAGGCCAGAAAAAAATAAGAGAATAGCGAAAAAAGCAAGCGGGAAAACTGACTTTTAATTTTCCAGTCTCCCGCTTCCACCACTTATCAAATGCAGGACAGTTGATCCAGCTCCCACCGGATTTTACTGCCGCTCTCGTTTTTGAAAACGATCAGTTTCTTATCAATCTGTTCTTTTAATTCACTTACATGGGAAATAATTCCAATGAGTCTGTGTTCTCCCGCAAGTTCCAGAAGTATCCGCACTGCTCTTAACCTGGATTCCTCATCTAGTGATCCGAAGCCTTCATCAATAAACATGGCATCCATCCGCACATTTCCTGCTGTCCTCTGAATAATATCTGCCATTCCAAGAGCCATGGCAAGTGCTGCCATGAAAGATTCTCCTCCAGACAATGTTTTCACATCACGCAGCTGCCCGGTCGACAGGCTGTACACGTCAAGATCCAGTCCAACCTCCCCCTGTCTTCCCAGTGCATTTAAATCCCGGCACTGAAGTAAAAACTCACCGTCAGACATAATCTTTAACCGCTTATTGGCGGCATGTACCATCTGATTAAAATACTGACGCTGCACATAGGTCTGAAAATCCAGACTGACGGAAAGCTTTCCATTGGCTGTCTGGTTTAAACTGTGATACAGCTGGTATTGCTTTTCAAGTTCATTCCGTTCCTTAAAAAGCTTTTTCAAATTACTCTCTGTCCGCTCTGTCCGGCTTTTGATCCCTGCTATTTCTGCTGATTTTAACTGGAGCATCTTTTGTTCTTCCCTTAAGACGGCAGCCTGCTCTTCCCATTGTGAAGTATCAATTCTATCCCGGCCTTTTGTCTCTTCTTTGTACTGGTTATAAATCGTCCTGGCAGTAAGACACGCTTCGTCATAGCCTCGTAATTCCTGCTGCCAGGCTGTCCGTTGTTCCAAAGAAATCTTTGCCGCTTGATAATCTGTTTCATCAGAAAATTCCAGTTCGGAAAGCAGGGAATAATAAGCCTCTTTTGAACTCTCCTGTGCCTTTAAAAGGGTCTCTCTGTTCTCCTTTAATGAAGCAAGACGACCTCTTTTCTCCTGTTCTTCTTCTGATAAAAGAAGAAACCTTTCATTTACCTGTTTCTCCTGGGAAAGGAAGAGATCTCTCCTGTTTTTTATCTTTTCCAGCTGTATTATAGCCTGCTTCTCATCCGGGTAAGGAAGATTTTTTTCTAATTGTTCCCGCTGGGCAAATAAAGCAGAATTCTCCACTTTCTTATCCTGCCACTCACTCCTAAGCTTCTCTCTTATCTGCTCCAGCTCTGCCATACGAAGCGCATCTGTTTGCCTGTTTTCAATCAGTTCCTTTAAATCGGCTTCTGCTTCTTTCGCTTCCTTTTCTTCCTCCCGTACTTTCATTAACAGGTCTTTTGTTTTTTCCTCTTCCAGTAAGAAACGCTCCTCCATTAAATCCAGATCAATGCAGGGATCAAACCATAAACTGGCTTCTTTCTTGATCCATTCTTCCTGGTGCCGGCAGCTTTCATATCTTCGTATCGTAAGGAGTGCTGCCTCAGATCGTCGTTCATTTGCCTGATCTCTCTTAACCCTGGCTTCATCTACCATTTCAGCTGTGATGCTGTCATCATAAAACTTCGCTTTCTGTGGATGATGGATGGAGCCACATACAGGACATGCAGTTCCTTCATTTAAATCCTTTGCCAGCAGGCCTGCCTGATGTTCAAAAAAGCTTTGATAGAGAGTGGCATACCTGGACTGTGCTTCTTCGTATTCAGTCTGTGCCTCCTTCTCAGAGAGCCTTAATTGGGATACTTCCAGCTGTACCTCTCTGTACTGTTTTAATGCCTGCAGAAGGTCCTTTAAAGCTTCTTCCTTTCTCGTATACTGGCCTGTAAGCTCCTTTAAGTCAGAAAGTTTTGCAGCTGCTGCTGTCAGAGACTCCTGTCTTTTTTCATATTCTTTTAAGCGCAGACTGACCCGTTCCAGTTCCTTCTCTGCTTCCAAAAACCGTTTCTGGGATTCCTCCTCAACACTTTTTTTGATCCGGCATAGTTCTTCCATCTTCTTCCAGTCTTTGTACAGAGGCATGGAAGAATTAAGCCTGTCTAGTAAAATAGTAAGCTTAGGAACTTCTTTTTCTGATGCTTCCTGGGTTTCCAACGCAGCTTTCTTTACTACGGCAAGTATTTCCCCTGCTTTTTTAAGCTCTTCCTCAAGCTCTGCTTCCCGTTTCTTAGCCGCTTCCCAGTTGTTTTTTCTGTCCTTATACTGAATCTCTGCCGTATATGCTTTTTCTGCCCGTTCACCTATGGCAAGGCGTTCTCTTTTCAGCTCCCAGCTTTCACTCTGAAGCCTCAGTGCCTCCATGCGGTCAGCGGCCTCATTTAATTTATCTAACAACCGGTTCTGTTCCATTGCCTGATTTCGTTTACGTTCCACGCTAGATAGAGTTTCACTGCTTTTTTCCCTCTCCTCAGACAGCTGCTTTTCTTTTACGGATATCTCGGCCAGGATAACAGATACCTGGTTTATGATCTCTTCTATTTTCGTCTCTGGAAATTCCATCAGCATAAACCACTCTTCTTTATGTATGCTGTCATTCAAAAGCTCCAGATTTCCTGTCTCATGAGCGCAAAGCTTCCTGTTGTCTTCCAGCTTTCCTGCATAGAAATTGTTTTTTTCCTTTAACTTATACTGTATCCGGCTGTAAATTCCCGTATTGAAAATTCTGGAAAAGATTTCTTTTCTTTCTTTGGAAGAGGCCAGAAGAAGTTTTAAATAGTCTCCCTGAGCAATCATTGCAATCTGGGAAAACTGACTTAAATCCACTCCTATAATTTCTTCTATCTTCTGGTTGATATCCCGAATATTTCCGGCAAATTCAAGTCCGGTTGGAAGAATCAGGGAAGCTTTTGCAGGAACTGAGATTTTTGTATATTCTCCGTCTTTGTTTTTCCTCTTACTGCTTCTTAAATAGGAAGGGCTTCTTGTAATTTCATAAGTTTCTCCCTGTTCTAAAAAGCGGAAGGTAACGAAAGTCTCCCTGTCATCATCTGCATACTGGCTGCGCATCATGGAGGGTTCTCTTCTCTGTCCGCTGGTTTCTCCGAAAAGAGCGTAGGAAACAGCATCAAAAATTGTAGTTTTTCCAGAACCGGTGTCTCCGGTAATGAGAAAAATCCCATGACCTGCAATCTGAAAATCCACCGTTTCCAGATCTTTGTAGGAACCAAATGCCGACATAGTCAGTTTCAGCGGTTTCATAATCCTTCCTCCTCCTTTGCTTCCTGCACAATTTTTTCCATGGCCTCATAAGCTTCCTTCGTCATCTCTTCCCCACTTACAGCCTTATAAAACTGCTGGAAAGCTTCCAGTGGATTTAAAACAGATACACGCTCCTCTTCCTCCATCATCTTTTCCCTGGTGCGCACATTATCCACTTTCAGTTCCAGCAGATAATCATAAACTTCCTTTAACTGTTCCCTGATCCGGTATGGCTCATCCTCATCGGTCAGCGTAACACTGACAAAATCATGCCGGTTTTTATCATCTGCACGGCTTAGAACCTCCTTCAGTGTTCCTCTCTCACGCCTAACATCCTGAATTCCGCCAAGAGGAAGAACTTCTAAAGCAGGTAATTCCCCTTTTTCTCCCATTTCTATGACAGTGATTCCTTTTCTATGGTGTTCCTCACTGATGGAATATTTAAAAGGAGTCCCGCAGTAACGGATCCAGTCTGTTGAAACCTTTTGGGGACCGTGAAGATGCCCCAGTGCCACATAGTCAAATGGCGGAAGCACGGAAACATTTACCCGGTCCAGACCGCCTGCAATTATGACCGCCTGTTCCGATTCACAGGTTTCCGGGTCTGTGCTTCCTCCAGTATAGAACTGATGGGACAAAAGAACATTCCGCTCCCTGGTGTCTATGGCTTCTCTTGCCAGAACCTCTTTAATTGCATTTTCATATCCTTCCGGCTGACTTTCGGGAAATAAATTTCTTACGTAACCGGGTTTTAGAAAAGGCATCAGATAGAAATTAACCGGGCCGTATTGATCGGAAAGCACCACTTTTTTTAAGTATTCGTCCTGATTTTGGGGCGGCATTACAGACAAATGAATGGAATGCTTCTCCAGAAAGGAACCTGCATAGGAAAGCCGTTCCGGAGAATCGTGGTTTCCTGCTATGATGAGAACGGAAGGCTGCGGCTGGATCATAGAGAGGGCATTTAAAAATCCCCCAAACAGGGTGTAAGCTTCTGCCGAAGGAGCTGTCTTATCATAGATATCACCGCAGATTAATATTACATCGGGTTTTTCGGTAACTGCGTAATTAACAATCTGGTTTAATACAGCCTCCTGATTTTCTTTCAGGCTGTAACCATTTAACTGTTTGCCAATATGTAAGTCAGACAAATGAAAGAATTTCATCCTTCTGCCTCCTTTCTCTTTTTAACTATCATACCATAAGGAGCTTATATTTAACAGAAGGATGAAAAAACAGACACCATTCATTCGCCATTTTCCGACGATCTGATGCCTGCTTCTTAACTTTTATCCGTTTAAAGGCTCCATGGATGACACACAGTATACATTTACATTCTGATTCCAGCGGCTGTTAAAAAATATACGGTCTCCCGAATGACTGTATATCGGATGGGGATGGGCATCCTGTCCCAGCCAGTCACTTTCATGCTTACAAAGCGGAATCCATTTCAGTTCTCCACCATCCCAGTCGACCAGTACCCGGCAGATGTATTCCGCATCTTTTTTATGTGGATCCGGTCCATTATCCGTACTGTTTTCCCTTGTTTTTTTAATTTCCCATGGATATTTAAAGTAACCGTCGCACACCAGATTACCGGCATGATCCATGGTGAAATGTCCATAAGCATTATAGCTGTCAGGAAGAGCAATCTCCCAGTATTTCCCAGTACCCAGCTCATATTTGCCAACCATGGCCGGACCTCCTGCATAGCCTCCATGATAGATAATGCTCGCCCCGTCCTCACTCCACATCTCGTGGCAGACCCAGTCGTTTCTGCTTCTTAAATAGCCTCCGGGTCTCCCAAGCGTATCACTTCCTTCTCTTCTAACAGGGGTCAGCGTGTCCCGGCTATGATCATAAAGCCAGATTCTGCGGATTCCACAGTCAAAAGAGGCCCATTCGTGATTATACATAATCAGATCCGAATTTTGCGGGTGAAACTGTACATGTGTAATCCAGCACTTTTCTACCACTTTCTCAAACACCATATTGCCCGTATGAGTATCATAGACGCACAAGTAACTGTTTAAATTTTCTTCCTGAACGCGGCCGTCAATATCATAAACCGGTCTTTTGTCCAGACCTGAGCCTTCCGTTTCCGGATCAAAATCCAGGCATCTGCCATCTGTCATGGGAACACAGAGATATTTTCCATCTGAACTGGCATGGGT
>SVDS01000045.1 GCA_015057715.1 Paenibacillaceae bacterium | reverse complement strand
AGGCGCACTAAAAAAGTACTGGTTTTGCAGACGGAGAGCTGCGGGGTCGGTGCTTTTCCTTTGTGTAAAAATAATGGCGGGAATCTATTTGTCCTTTGGGAAGGACTACATATATTTGAGTTTTTATAGCTCTAACAAGAAAAGTCCAGGGAAGGCACCCTGGACTTTTACTTATTTAGCTTTTATCTAAAATAATCACTCTGTTCTGAAACTATTTCTATGGGTTTTTCCAGATCAGATTCTTTCATCTTCTGAATGGCAAGTACAAGGAACAGCACGGATATTCCAAAATTAATGATACCAAACATCGGTATGGAAAACGGCAGGAAGGATACAACTGCTTTTAGCAATAAAGGCAGCGTTCTGGCATAAACTGACATCTGATACAACTGTCCAAAGGTAAGACGATACTTCAAACAGGAGGCGGCTATCATTCCAATAAGGGCAACCACCAGTACACCGAAGAAAAACAATCCCGTCATGAATATAAACGCCAGAATCATAAAAGCTATAACAATCAGATAAGCCCTGGGTACCCACTGCTGGAGTTCTTCCCTGCTGAAAGTAAAATCAAAATCGGAAAAGTATCTTCCTGTAATTTCGCCTTTATTCTTTACAATAATCTTTTGTGAATCCATCAGGATTACCTGATAATAGTCTGAAATATAATCTCCGATCTCATCAGCATCATAAAAAGAGGTATCCGGAGAGGTGTTTATGTATATATACATACCGCCTTGTTCATATTCAACCGGCTTCTCAACCCAAAGCGTTCCTTCGCTTAATTTAAAATCAGGAATATAATCTTCTATAATTTTTACAAATCCTCCTGTTTTAAACTGAAATCTTAAAAAAGGAATTATCATGGTCAGTGAAAAATACAAGACCATAAGAACAAACCCTGCCAAGAATACTTTCCTGCGTTTGTTTTTAATAAATTCCTTATAGATTTTAAAATCATAAATTGATAAAAAAGTTCTTTAAATACATTCATTCTCATTTTCCCTTCCCTGTAACTGTATTGTATCCTTTCTCTTAAGTGTTTTTATACTTAATTATCTTATCATAGGGTGTATGAAAGTAGAAGTCTTACATTTATTCTGTTTCGTAATAGCTTCCATTCTGTTTTTTGAGTCAATTGCCGGCCTTCTAAAATTCTGTTTAATAGCTGTTGTTTATCGTCCATAACAATGCTCCTTATTCCATTCACATTGTTATGAATCCATATTATTGGATAAATTAAATTTAAACAAGCATATTACAGTAAAGATTATGTAATACTTGTCTTAAGGGCTGATGCTCCTTTCTGAAAGAAAAAACATATTATATTTTCTTTTTCCTGTTTCTTCCAATTTCTAATCCATTTTAATAAGAAGAGAGAGAATCAAAATTATATTTCTATACGTGGGAGCATTTGTGTGTTTTGATAGTGTCACTTTAGCACGCTAAAATGGTAGTTGGTTTTTTATCCATCTTAATTACAGTATTTGGACGATCGTTCGTTACTTATGACGATGAATTAAAAAAAACGAAAAAAATACATGGCAATTTACACAAAATATTAGAAAAAAATTCTACATATAACCTAGAAAAATTTCTTTAAAGAGATTAAGTTTACAATTCGTTTACATTTTAGGTTAAAAAATTAATAATAATTTTAGATTTTAGGCAGTTAAAATTGTTCCAAATGTTCAAACAATTGTGCGCATTAATAAGATGTTATGAATCAGTCAAAAAGTTGACAATTTTTGCAGATGAAAGTATGATACACGGTATACCTGAGCAACATTGTATATTTACGCGTACAATATTGTGAATCGGGAACCATAAAGGAGAAAAAACAGTCTCTAAGAAAGGAAGTGAGCATTACGGAGGAGCTGGCAGAGAAGTTATTAGAGGAACTGAACTGCGAAACAGTCTTTACCATTCCGATATTCGGCGGCATTCCAATCGCTGAGTCCGTAGTGGTGACATGGGTTATCATGTTGGCATTGACTGTCCTTTCCATCATCCTGGTTAGAAACCTACAGGTTGAGAACCCTGGAAAGAAACAGCAGGTGCTTGAGATGGCCATCGGCGGGCTTTACAATTTCTTTGAAAGTCTGATCGGTGAAGAAGGGAAACGTTATATCCCTTATCTGATATCTGTGGCAATTTATATTGCTGTGGCGAACTTAATTGGCATCATTGGGTTTAAGCCTCCCACAAAGGATTTAAATTCCACTGCTGCACTTGCGGTAATGAGCATTGTGCTGATCGAATACTCCGGTTTTCGTAAAAAAGGGGGAAAAGGTTTTCTGAAGGCATTTGCAGAGCCAATGCCGCTGTTGACCCCCATGAATGTCATGGAACTATTTATCAGACCATTGTCGCTGTGTATGCGATTATTCGGTAATGTTTTGGGATCATTCGTAGTAATGGAACTGATCAAGCAGGTGGCGGGTTTCATCATACCAATTCCGTTTACCATGTATTTTGACATTTTTGACGGATTGATTCAGGCATACGTATTTGTATTTTTAACAGGTCTATTTATGAAAGAAGCATTAGAATAAAACTATTGATGAAAAAGGAGAAATAATTATGTTTGCAGCAATTGGAGCAGGAATCGCAGTATTTACAGGTTTAGGAGCAGGAATCGGTATCGGTATCGCAACATCAAAAGCAACAGACGCTATTGCAAGACAGCCTGAGGCAGAAGGCAAGATCAGCAAAATGCTGTTACTTGGTTGTGCACTTGCAGAGGCAACCGCTATTTATGGTTTCGTTGTAGCCATTCTTATCATTTTATTCCTTAAATAATTTATACCGACAGGATGTACATGGAAAAAAATATTAGAAAGGCAGGCGATACAGATGCTTAGACTGGATATGAACTTTGTGTGGAATATCGTGAATCTCATCGTCCTGTATTTTCTGCTGAGGCATTTCCTGATTCAGCCGGTTATGAATGTCATTAATAAACGGCAAACGATGATTGAGCAGAGCATCAGCAATGCAAGATCTTCGGAAGGGCAGGCATCAGTTTTGAAAAAGCAGTATGAAGAGAAACTGGCCGCTTCCGGAGAAGAGGGCGCTAAACTGATTGAGGAAGCGAAACTTCAGGCGAAAGCCCAGTATGACAGGATCTTAAAGGATGCACAGGAAGATGCGGGACGCGTGGTCAGCGAAGCCCAGAAAAAGACAGAAGCCGATCAGGAAAAAGCAATGCGGGAAGCAAAAGCCCAGATTGCAAGTCTGGTGATTGCGGCAGCAGCCAAGGTAGTTGGACAGGAAACAAACGCGAAAGCAAATCAGGCTCTTTATGATTCATTTTTAGCAGAAGCAGGTGATTCCCATGACGCAGGCAGCAATTAATTACGGGCAGGTGCTGTATGAACTCTCCCTTCCCGAGAAGGTGATAGAGGATGCGGCTCTGGCGCTTAAAACAGTGCCGGAGCTTAAGCGTGTCTTAAACAGCCCTGTGGTTCCCAAAACCAGCAAACACCGGGTTATTGAGCGGGTATTTGACGAATCCATCAGAATCTTTTTTAAGGTCCTGGTTGATCGCCGTGATATGGATCTTGCAGATGAAATATTTGAAGCCTGGCGTTCCAAAGTATGCAAAGAAGCGGGCATTTTAGAAGCAACGCTTTATTATGTAACGGAACCAGATGAAGAACAGATCCGTGAAATAAAGGCCATGCTTTGCAGGAAATATGAGAAAAAGGAAGTAAGGCTCTGCATGATCGAAGACCCCGGTTTAATCGGTGGCTTCATCCTCCGTGTGGGAGATGTGGAGACTGACTGGAGTTTAAAGGGACGTCTGAGACAATTAGAACAAAATATAATGCGGAGGTGAAAAACGTGGCTTCCATCAATTCAGATGAAATTATTTCTATATTGAGAAGTGAAATTAAGGATTATGACGCTCATGCCAGAGACCAGGAAGTGGGAACTGTCTTAAGCGTAGGAGACGGCATTGCAACGGTATACGGAATTGATCATGCAATGTACGGTGAAATTGTTATATTTGATAACGGTGTCAAGGGAATGGTTCAGGATATCAGAAGAGAAGATATCGGCTGTATTCTCTTTGGCTCAGACCGCGATATAAAGGAAGGCTGCAAGGTTACAAGGACAAAAAGACGTGCCGGTATTCCGGTTGGCGATCAGTTTGTCGGCAGAGTAGTAAATGCACTGGGAGCACCTATTGATGGTAAGGGAGAGATTCCTTCTGATGATTTCCGTCCAATTGAAAATGAGGCACCTGGTATCATCGACAGAAAAAGTGTATCCGTTCCTATGGAAACCGGAATTCTTGCCATTGACTCCATGTTCCCAATCGGACGTGGTCAGAGAGAGTTAATCATCGGTGACCGTCAGACAGGTAAAACATCAATTGCAGTAGACGCTATCTTAAACCAGAAAGGCAAAGATGTAATCTGTGTTTACGTGGCAATTGGACAGAAGGCATCTACAGTTGCCAAGCTGGTAAATACCCTGACTCATTACGGCGCCATGGATTACACCATTGTAGTGTCCTCCACTGCAAGTGAGCCAGCTCCCCTGCAGTATATTGCACCTTACTCAGGAACAGCACTTGCTGAGCATTTCATGTATAAGGGCAAAGATGTACTGATCGTATATGATGATCTTTCCAAGCATGCGGTTGCATACCGTGCACTATCTCTGCTTCTTGAGCGTTCTCCAGGACGTGAAGCGTACCCAGGTGATGTTTTCTATCTTCATTCCAGGCTGTTGGAGCGTTCCAGCCGCTTAAAGGAAGAACTGGGAGGCGGATCCATTACAGCCCTTCCTATTATTGAGACACAGGCTGGAGACGTATCTGCCTATATCCCGACAAACGTTATTTCTATTACAGATGGACAGATCTTCTTAGAGAGTGACCTCTTTTTCTCCGGTATGAGACCTGCAGTTAACGTTGGTCTTTCTGTATCCCGTGTAGGCGGTGCAGCGCAGACAAAGGCCATGAAAAAAGCAGCAGGCAGCATTCGTATTGATCTGGCACAGTGCCGTGAGATGGAGGTATTTACCCAGTTCAGTTCCGATCTTGATGCAGCTACCAAGGAACAGATTCAGTTTGGAAGAGGTTTAACGGAACTGTTAAAGCAGCCATTATGCCATCCATTAAGCCTTCATGAACAGGTAATCAGTCTGTTAACAGCCAATAACCGCCTTTTACTTGATGTAGAGGTTCCAAAGATGAAAGAATTCCAGAGAAACTTACTTGATTTCTTTGAAAGTATTCATCCGGAGATCGTCAAAGAGATCGAGGAAACCAAGGCATTGTCTGATGAGCTGAAACAGAAGATTCTTGACGGGGTTGCAGAATTTAAACAGAAACGGGTGTAAGATATGGCAAATGCGAGAGAAATACAAAGCAGGATGAACAGTATCAAGAGTACCATGAAAATAACAAATGCGATGTATACCATTTCCTCGTCAAAGTTAAAAAGGGCCAGAAAAGCCCTGACTGATACGGAGCCTTATTTTTACGGACTGCAAAGAACCATTGACCGAATCATAAGGCATACGCCCGACATTGATGACCAGTATTTAGATACCCGGCCAGAGATTAAAAAAGAGGATCGTAAAATCGGATATATCGTAGTAACAGCAGATAAAGGTCTTGCAGGTGCTTATAATCACAACGTTTTTAAACTGGCACAGGAACAGATCGACAAGGGAGGAAATCCCACCCTGTTTGTAGTAGGTGATCTGGGACAGCAGTATTTTTCTAAAAAAGGAATACCGGTGGAACAGGATTTCCGTTATACAGTTCAGAAACCTAATATGAGCCGTGCAAGAATTATTGAAGAGAAGATTGTTGATTATTTTCTTTCAGGGAAACTTGATGAAGTGTATATGATCTATACCAGAATGGTCAATGCGATGAAAATGGAAGCCGAAATACGGCAGCTTCTGCCAATTCCCAAGAACCGCACCGGACAGAGTGTTCCTTTAAATGTCCATTTAGAGGAAATCACCATGAAGCCGTCTCCCCAGGCAGTAATTGACGCGATTGTGCCTAACTATATTGCAGGATTTATTTATGGAGGACTGGTGGAATCCTATTCCAGTGAGCAGAACTCCAGAATGATGGCAATGCAGGCAGCCACAAAGAGTGCCCAGGAAATGCTTGATGATCTGGCAATTACCTATAACCGGGTGCGGCAGGCTGCAATTACCCAGGAAATTACCGAGGTAATCAGCGGAGCAAAGGCACAGAAGAAGAAACAGAAAAAGGCTTAGGCTATATCGTATTTTCCATAAATTGAGAGAGGAGGAGTCCTCACGACTGTGAGTAACAGATTATGAATAAAGGCAAAATTGTTCAGGTCTTAGGACCTGTAGTAGATGTGGAATTTTTAGAGGGCAGCGACCTTCCCTGCATCAAGGACGCCCTTGAGGTGGATAATGACGGGAAACGCTGTGTAATGGAAGTTGCCCAGCATATGGGAAACAGTACAGTCCGTTGTATTATGCTGGCTTCCAGCGAAGGTCTGTGCAAGGATATGGAAGTAATCGCTACGGGAGAAGGAATTAAAGTTCCTGTTGGCGAGCAGACATTAGGACGTTTATTTAACGTTCTTGGTGATACCATCGATAATGGAGAAGAGTTAAAGGATGGTCCTAAGTGGGTCATTCACAGAGATCCCCCTCCATTTGAAGAACAGAGTCCGGTAGCTGCAATCCTGGAGACAGGTATTAAGGTAATCGACCTTCTTGCCCCTTATGCTAAGGGTGGTAAGGTTGGTTTGTTCGGAGGTGCTGGTGTTGGTAAGACCGTTTTAATCCAGGAACTGATTCATAACATCGCAACAGAGCATGGCGGATATTCCATTTTTACCGGTGTTGGAGAGCGTTCCCGTGAAGGTAATGACTTATGGACTGAAATGGGAGAATCCGGCGTTATTGCAAAGACTGCCCTGGTATTCGGACAGATGAATGAGCCGCCGGGCGCACGTATGCGTGTTGCTGAAACAGGACTTACCATGGCGGAATATTTCCGTGATGAGGAGCATAAAAACGTGCTCTTATTCATTGATAACATTTTCCGTTTTACACAGGCTGGTTCTGAGGTTTCTGCGCTTCTTGGACGTATGCCTTCTGCGGTTGGTTATCAGCCGACGCTGGCTACTGAGATGGGTGAGCTGCAGGAGAGAATCACTTCAACAAGAAATGGTTCTGTTACTTCTGTACAGGCTGTTTATGTTCCTGCTGATGACCTGACAGATCCCGCTCCGGCAACTACATTTGCCCACCTGGATGCAACTACGGTTTTATCCAGAAAGATTGTGGAACAGGGTATTTATCCGGCGGTTGATCCTCTGGAATCCAACTCCCGTATCTTAGAGCCGGATGTAGTTGGTGAAGAGCATTACGAAGTAGCACGAAAAGTACAGGAGCTTCTTCAGAAATACAAAGAACTTCAGGATATTATTGCAATTCTTGGTATGGAAGAACTGGGAGATGACGATAAGACCACTGTTTATCGTGCAAGAAAGATTCAGAAATTCTTATCCCAGCCTTTCTCCGTTGCAGAAAACTTTACCGGTATCACAGGAAAGTATGTTCCTTTAAAGGAGACTGTCCGCGGATTTAAAGCAATCGTCGACGGTGAGATGGATCAGTATCCGGAAGCTGCATTCTTTAATGTGGGAACTATTGACGAAGTAATAGAAAAGGCCCGGACATTACAGGCTTAACTTGGAGGTGCTGCCAGTGAGTACAAGTACATTTTTCCTTCAGGTGCTTGCCAGTGACAAGGTTTTTTACAAAGGACCGTGCCAGAAGTTAATCATTCCTCTTGCAGATGGTGAAAAAGCAGTTCTGCCTCATCACGAAGATATGGTAATTGCGGTTGCCATCGGAGAGATGAGACTGATGAACGAAGACGGAGAATGGATTCACGCCGTGGTAGGAAACGGATTTGTTCAGATTGTTAACAACCGTGTGACTCTTCTGGTGGATACGGCAGAGCTTCCTCAGGATATTGACGAACGCCGTGCGGAAGAAGCCAGGGAGAGAGCAGAGGAACAGTTAAGACAGGGCAAGAGCCTTCAGGAGCATTCTCATTTTGAAGCATCCTTAGCCAGATCTCTGGCAAGACTGCGTACCAAGCATAAATATGAGATCCGATAGGAAATTACAGTGAAAAGAAAGATACCCGATAACGGCAGATCGTGCTGGCAGGGTATCTTTTTTTGTATGAAAAATTATCCAAAAATATGGTTTTTATTGGAAATACTGCGGTTGACGGTGTATTTGATTGGTGCTATAGTAAACAGTGCAAAACCTGTAAATAACAGGGTAAACAGATTACGGAGGAGTCGCAGTGTTTAGGAATCTAAAGATAAGAGCAAAGGTTTTTGCTGCTTTTGGTATCATTATTGTATTTGGTATAATTGCATTTTCCGGCCTTTTATTTGGCATGAAAAAGATAGCAGGTAATGCCCAGGATTTATATGACAAGCCATATTCGGCTGCCCAGGGTACATGGGAGATCCGACGAGGTCTGTTAGATAGTCAGATGGTCCTTTACCGTCTGACCAGTGTAAAAAAAACAGAGCTTAATTCAGCAACTGAGGAAGCCAGGGCTGTTATGGATCAGGACAGCAAAGATATTGATAAAGCCATAGCGGACTTAAATCAGAAAGTAAGAACTCAGGAAGAAAAGGATATTCTTGCAACCATACAGTCAGATATTACAGAAATAGCCCAGGTAAGAGAGAGTGTGCTGGGGCTGACTTCAGATGGAAAACTTGATGAAGCAAGAAGTCTTGTTAAAAGTGCATATGAACCAAAGTTTGAAGAGGTCAGAACTCAGGCAGTGAATCTGGGAGACCTTGTCGCCAAGGATGCGCAGGGTTTTGTAGAAGCAGCAAACCAATCCAGTAACCTGTTTCTGGCTGTAGGGATCATAGTTATGGTATTGACCATTGTATTATGTGGGGTAACAGCAATTTTTTTCTCCAAATCTATTTTAAAGCCATTAAAAGAACTGGATCTGGCGGCAAAGGAGATGGCAAACGGAGATTTAAAGGCTGTCCGTTATATTACATATCAATCTGGTGATGAGTTGGGTGGTCTGGCAGATAACCTCCGCCTTACCATGAAGACTCTGGATGCCTATATTTCAGAAATATCTTCCATTCTTTTACGGTTGTCCAAGGGAGATTTAACAGTGCCACGAGATCAGATTACTGATTTTGTAGGTGATTTTTCAGAAATTAAAAGCTCCTTTGTTACTATATTAAAGAGCTTTAACAGTACACTGGGAGATATTCACGAAGCCAGTGCCCAGGTTGATGTCAGTTCTGATCAGGTTTCTGATGCGGCTCAGCTGCTGTCACAGGGAGCCACGGAGCAGGCAACTGCGTTAGAGGATCTGACAGGGGCGATTTCTCATATTTCAGAGCAGATCCGGGACAATGCAGATTATGCAAAGAAGGCCAATTCTCTTACGGAACAAGCGCAGGCAGAAGTGGAGGAAAGCAATCATCACATGGTATCCATGAACGATGCCATGAGGGAGATCAGCCAGTCATCCCAGGAAATTGGAAAGATAATGAAAGCAATAGAAGATATTGCATTTCAGACCAATATTCTTGCTTTAAATGCTGCAGTGGAAGCAGCAAGAGCAGGTGAAGCAGGAAAAGGATTTGCAGTGGTAGCAGATGAAGTAAGAAACTTAGCAAGCAAGAGTGCGGAAGCCAGCAAGAATACGGCTGTTTTAATTGAGAACTCTGTGAGCACAGTGGAAAAGGGAATGGGTATTGCAGAGCAGACCTCCCGCTCACTGAATGTGGTGAGAGATACCATGGATCAGGTAGTGGATACGGTTAACCGCATCACCCTGGCATCGGAAAAACAGGCTGAGTCAGTTGAGAATGTATCCGGCAGGGTGAATCAGATTGCCGCAGTGGTACAGACCAATTCTGCTACCGCAGAGGAGAGTGCAGCTGCCAGTGAGGAGATGTCCAGTCAGGCGGCATATTTAGAGCAGCTTGTGGAGCGGTTCCACCTGTACTGCGACAGAAACGAAACGGGAAATGAATCCTGTTAATAAAATGGACCCTGGCTGGTGTAATACCTTCCAGGGTCCATTTTTTAGCCTAAAGAGACGTCCAGTATCATCATAACAAGAAATCCTGCCATAACGCCCAGTGTTCCTACATTAGAATGCTCGCCTAAGTGAGCCTCCGGAATCAGCTCTTCTACTACAACATACATCATAGCTCCTGCAGCAAAAGACAAAAGCCAGGGCATCAGTGGTGCAATGCTTCCAGCAACAATAACCGTAAGAATTCCAAAAACAGGTTCCACGATTCCGGATAAACTTCCCTTTATAAATGCCTTTTTTGCAGAGAGCCCTTCCTGTCTCAGGGGAAGGGAGATGGCAGCACCTTCCGGAAAGTTCTGAATACCAATTCCTATGGCAAGAGCCATGGCTGAGGTGTAAAGCGCGGGATCACCTCCGTGCTGCGCTGCAAGAGCAAAGGCCAGACCGACTGCCATACCTTCCGGGATGTTATGAAGGGTAACTGCCATTACTAGCAGTGTGGTACGCTTCCAGGAAGACGAAACGCCTTCCGCTTTATTCATTCCCGGACTGCTCATATCTGGATGAAGATGAGGCAGATAGGAATCCAGTACAATTAAAAACAGTACGCCAAGTAAAAATCCACCGGCAGCAGGAATCCAGCCGATGCCGCCCTTTGCTTCCGCCTCTTCTATGGCAGGTATGAGCAGAGACCAGACAGATGCTGCAATCATAACGCCTGCCGCAAATCCAAGAAAGACTCTCTGGACTGATTGGTTTACTTCCTTACGGAAGAAAAATACAACCGAAGCTCCCAGTGTTGTCATCAGAAATGTAAAGCCGGTTCCTCCGGCAGCCCATAATATTGGTGTCATAAAATTCCTCCTTTCTATCAGAAAAAGTTAGCAAATGCTAACCTGTATTTCTTACATTTACTATACCATAACCCATTAAATGTGGCAATGAAATAAATTCCCTTTCCATTTACGACAAAATTGTGTTAAAATAGACCTGATTTTACATATGAAAGGAAATTGATTGATGAACATAGATAAAGACTGGAACAGACGTTTTGCAGGGCCGGTTTTACTGGCCGCAGTAACTGCAGCCTGCCTGTCTGCATGCAATAGCGAGAGTGGAATTAACAAGAAAACAGGGGCTGCCACACCTTCCGTAGCAACCGTCTCTGAAGCAAAGAAAGAGCAGTCAGTTAACATTCTGACACCGGGAGGATTATTACTTCCAGATATTGATAACGTTCCTGTGTTGAAGGACAATCCTATCCCGGAGTTTTTGAGAAATGGTGTGGAGCATCCGGTAGTGGCCAGCCTTCAGGAACGACTGATGAATCTTGGATTTATGGATAACGATGAACCTACGAAATATTTCGGAAATGTGACAGAGGCAGCAATAAAGACTTACCAAAGACAAAACGGACTGGTCCAGGATGGGATTGTGGGACCGGAAACCTTAAATTCAATTATGTCTCCTTCGGCAAAATATTATGCGGTTGCTAAAGGGGTTCAGGGAGATGATATTACCAGGATTCAGAACCGTCTTTATGAACTGGGGTATCTTGCAAATGCAGGACAGGTTTCGGGAACCTTTGGTGATGAGACGGAAGTAGCGGTTCAGAAACTTCAGGAGGTCAACGGTCTTAATGTAGATGGTAAGGTTGGACGCCAGACGATCAACCTGCTTTACAGTGAAGAGATCCGTCCCAATTATCTGACCTATGGAGAAAAAAGTGACGTAGTGCTTGCCAGCCAGCAGCGCTTAAAGACACTTGGATATCTGATGACGGAACCGGATGGCGCCTATGGAAATGATACAGTAACTGCTGTGAAGCAGTTCCAGTCACGCAATGACCTTGTTGTAGATGGTTACCTGGGGCCCTCAACCAGAGTTGCGTTAAACAGCTCAGAGGCACAGCCCAATGGTATGGGACTTGGAGAACAGGGAGATTCTGTAACCAGAATTCAACAGCTCTTAAATAAATACGGATATCTGGCAAAAGGCAACATAACCGGCTATTACGGAGAAGCAACAGAAAAAGCCGTCAAAGAATTCCAAAGCAGAAACGGACTTTCTTCCGATGGTGCTGTAGGTCAGATGACCTTAAGCAAATTATCGGGAAGCGGTGTAAAGTCTGCCGGTAGTTCCGGAGGATCAGGAGGTAATACTGGAAAGGGAGGAACTGTCAAGGGAGGTTCTGGCGTAAGCGGACTCCTTTCCATTGCAAGATCCAAACTGGGAAGCCCTTATGTGTGGGGCGCAAAAGGATCAGGCTCTTTTGACTGTTCCGGTTTTGTATACTGGTCCTTAAATCAGGCTGGTGTCCGTCAGAGTTATATTACCTCTTCCGGTTGGAGGAGCGTTGGTAAATATACGAAGATATCAAGCTTTGGCAGTCTGCAGGCAGGAGATATTATCGTGGTTAGCGGTCATGTGGGAATCGTGGCTGGCGGCGGAAAGGTAATTGATGCTTCTTCCAGTAACGGACGTGTGGTAGAACGGTCTTTAAGTTCCTGGTGGAGCAACAACTTTATCTGCGGCTGGCGTATATTTGGATAGGAACGGTTTAGAATAATGGGTATGAAAAAACAGAGAAAAGAAATTAATATGATTACGGATCATCCGGGAAGGTCGCTTCTCCTTTTTGCACTTCCCATGATCCTTGGTAATTTATTTCAGCAGTTTTATAATATTATTGATTCTGTTGTGGTAGGACGTTTTGTTGGGGAAGAAGCCCTTGCTTCTGTGGGGGCATCTTTCTCTATTACTAATGTATTTATTGCCATAGCGGTAGGCGGAGGAATAGGAAGTTCCGTGGTGGTGTCACAGTTTCTTGGAGCAAAGCAGACAGGGAATATGAAGACAGCCATTTCCACAACGCTGATTAATTTCCTGACGATTGGTGTGATTCTGGGTGGTCTTGGTCTGGTTTTTAATGACCGGATTCTATTTCTTATGAATACACCCTCCAATGTTTTTGAACAGGCAGCGGTATATCTAAGTATTTATTTTATTGGTCTGCCATTTCTGTTTATGTATAATGTGCAGGCGGCGGTGTTTCAGTCTCTGGGAGACTCTAAAACACCGCTTTATCTTCTGCTTTTTTCTTCGTTATTAAATATTGTGCTGGACCTGGTGTTTGTAACACAGTTCCATAAAGGAGTCTCTGGTGTCGCAGTAGCCACTTTAATTGCACAGGGACTGTCTGCCGTTCTATCATTTTTCGTTCTGATCAGGCGGCTTAAATCTTACGAAACCACAGAATTATTCCATATCTATGACTGGAAGATGACCGCCCACATGATGCGGGTAGCCATTCCTTCCACGCTTCAGCAATCCATTGTGCACATTGGGATGCTATTGGTTCAGTCGGTTGTCAATGGGTTTGGATCTGCGGTTATGGCAGGGTTTGCAGCAGGAACCAGGATTGAATCCATCTGCATCGTGCCAATGCTTGCGCTTGGAAATGCCATGTCTACGTATACCGCTCAGAATATGGGAGCTAAAAAAACAGATCGTATTAAGAAGGGCTATGGTGTCTGTTGCATGATGGCAGCAGTATTCGCAGTGATTATCTGCATCATAATGGAGGGCTTTGGAGAGATATTTATCAGAAGTTTTCTAAATGAAAGCAGTGCCAGTGAAGCGTTTGCTACTGGAATCAGCTATGTTCATTTCATATCGTTCTTTTATATTTTTATTGGGTTAAAGGCAATAACAGACGGGCTTTTAAGAGGTGCAGGAGATGTGGTGGTGTTTACGGCCGCCAATCTGGTGAATCTGGCTATCCGTGTGTCAGGAGCGGCTTTGCTTGCGCCTGTAATCGGGGTCCAGGCCGTATGGTTTGCAGTACCCATCGGCTGGACCGCTAATTACATCATTTCACTGATCCGCTATCTCACCGGGAAGTGGGAGCGAATTCACCTTATTTCTTAAGGGGAAATGCAACAGTTGCTTTAAACAAATCTCCGTCAATATAAAGCTGGAACTGCCCTCCCTGAAGCTCTGTCAGGCTCTTCGCAATGGAGATTCCCAGACCGCTTCCTTCGGTAGTTCTTGCAACATCACCGCGGACGAACCTCTCTGTCAGTTCGTCCGCCTGGATGTTTAACGGATTCTCAGAAATATTTTTAATGGTAAATAAGATCTTATCTTCTTCTTTCGTAATGTCTACATAAACACGGCTGTGTTCCATTGCATATTTGAATGCATTGTTGTAAAGGTTTTCAAGGACTCTCCATAGGTACCTCCCGTCTGCCTCAATCAACATGGTATCATCTGGAAGCGTAGACACCAGCTCTAAATGCCTCAGTGCAAACTTTTCTTCAAATTCTCCGTTTGTCTGGTAAATCAGTTCAACGAAATCAATGCTTGTCATATCCAGTTTTAAATTACCGGAACTTGCTTTGGAAGCCTCCACCAGATCTTCCGTCAATGTCTTCAGTCGCTGGGATTTCTGTTCCAGAACCTCAAGGTAACTCTGGATTCGTGGGTCCTGTATTTTCTCCCTTTTAATTAAATCCACATAATTGATAATCGACGTAAGAGGTGTTTTTATGTCGTGGGATACGTTGGTGATCAGATCAGCTTTCAGCCGCTCACTGCGAACCTTTTCCTGCAGCGCAGTTTCAAGTCCTGTGCTGATATGATTGATATTTTCTGCCAGTTCCCGCTCTTTCCCATAAAATAGTTTGGTATCAATCTTATATGTGGTATTTCCGTTGGAGATGTTTAACAGGGCCTGGTTGATCTGATCCGTCTGCCAGGCATTTTTATACATCTGATGGAATACCCAAAGATCCAGGAGAAGAAACAGCACAGCTACCGCTCCCATAAGAATTCGGGATTCCAAATCGTTATAGGTAAAGAGTAAAAATGAAAATGCCATAATCATCACAACATTAAAAATCAGAAACAAAGAATAGGTTATCATGATTCTGGTTGTAAAACGGTGATGTTTAAAATAGAGTAAAAGGGTTCTAACCCCTTTATTTAGCAGGCTGTTCTTCCATAAAACTCCGGACTTATACTGTTTTAAGAGGTTTAATACTGCAGAAACTCCTGTCACATATAAGATGAGAACTTTTAAAACCAGCTCGCCATAGTACCAATCCTCAGTAGAAAGGAACAGATGGATAATCTTAAAAAATATGAGCTGTGAAACCAACAGTGCAATACCGAAAGCAGCCAGGTATAAAACAAGACTTATCTCCGCAGGAAGCCGATCCATTCTCTGCATGAGGGGAGAAGGATTTTGTTCTTCCGGAGCACCGGTGAGTAGAACCATCATATAGAGTGTTGCGGCACATCCTAAGATTCCAAGAGCAAGGCAGATCATACCAATGATGAAAAACAGTCGCATCTGATCATAGGATTCAGCCGCCTGATAATAGGCGTCTTTGTAAGGATAGGAAGTATCGACAGCCACAGACATGTGATAATTCCCATTGTTATAGGGATTCATCTTTTCAAGTTCAGGCGAAACGTTCTTTGGAACAGATGTTAAGTTGGAGTCTACATAGAGTGCCTCACCTGTAACGTATAAATATTTGCCCAGCGATTTAAACTCATTAAGGGTTTTACCTGGAAAATTGGTATAGAGTTTATAATCCTTGTCTGTATTCTGATACTGAATTTCAAACTTTATGTTCCCTGGATTCTGGATAAACCGGTAATAGAACCGGTAATAGTTCCCCAAATGAGAGAGAACCTCATAGGAGAGCTGATCAATGGACTGAAAGGAGTCACCCGGTTCAGCGGCCTTAAAGTCCGGTTCGTAGGCCCGGTAAACGACCTGATAATTTAATTCTTCACCTGTTTTATTATTGGGGTGACCGCCGCTTACTTTAAACTGTTCATTTAAATAATAACCCTGTGACTTGGCATGGCGGATCATCTCATCTAATGTAAAATCTTTCGTAGTTCCCGGCCCATCAGCAACTCGTATGATAAATTTGGAGTAATCCAGTTTTCCGTTGGTCTCAAATACTTCCTTGTACTTTACATAGTTAAAAATATCATCGATATCAGATTTTAACTGGCCTGCAAATTCAGGAGTATTTTCATAACTTTCGTTGGCAATCCATCCGATACCTTCTCCATAATGGGTGTTGTTGTACATGACAGAGACACCGATCACTACCAGAAGGGAGAACAGGAGATGGGCCAGAATGGCCTTATCTTTTCTTTTTTTCATAATGGCTCCTATTGCTTTTCGATCTTATACCCAACGCCCCAGACCACTTTTAAATATCGCGGCTCTCTGGGATTGATCTCTATTTTTTCCCGGATATGGCGGATATGAACAGCAACTGTGTTATCGGCGCCAATTGCCTCCTCATTCCAGATCTGCTCATAGATCTCATCAATGGAAAAGACCTTTCCTTCGTTTTTTACAAGAAGTAAAAGGATGTTATATTCAATAGGAGTCAGCTTAATGACTTCATCATCAACTGTAACCTCTTTATTATCATCATTAATGGCAAGTCCACCGCATTTATAAATCTGTCCGGCAGGCTGCTGATTCATATTTCCAAGCTGGGTATAGCGGCGCATCTGTGATTTGACTCTTGCCACAAGTTCCAGTGGGTTAAATGGCTTGGTAATGTAGTCATCTGCCCCGATATTTAAGCCTAGAATCTTATCGGTGTCCTCCGATTTGGCTGAAAGAATGATGATGGGAATGCTGCTGGTTTCCCGTACTTTTAAGGTAGTGCGGATACCGTCAAGACCAGGCATCATTACGTCCAGAATCATAAGATCCACTTCATTCTCCGCCAGTAGTTCCAGAGCTTCAAAGCCATCGTAGGCTTTTATTACATGGAAGCCTTCTCCGGTCAGATATATATCAATCGCTTCAACAATTTGCTTGTCATCGTCACATACTAAGATATTTTGCATTTGATAACCTCCTTTTTTCAATATTATACAACGAAGGCAGTAAAAAAGCACATTACTTTTTTATGAAGCTTTAAAACCCTTTATTGATGCGTGTTTGAGAGGTATTATATTATTGTTTGACTGCATTGTAATATGATTCAAGTTTATCCACTTTCACATCCGCGTATCCAAAATGAGTATAAGTGTCCAGGTTTGTCTTTATATCATCGTGTCCTAAGAGGTATTGTGCAGAGTTATATTCAAGTAAAATAGGAAGCAGAGGGCTGGGGATAGGAATAAATCGCTTTCCGGCTGTTGTTTTTATGTATTCCTGTAAACAGCAGTCCAATTTCTTATATTCTTCTATTTTCATTAACTTATCCTGCGTCCATTCGGAATCCTTAAGCGCTGCCCACCTTCCTTCCTTCCCCTGTCCTTTGACAAATAAAAATTTTCACAAGAACAATTCTACACATTAAAAAATTAATGGGGTAAAGCGAAATAATAATAGAGATTACGGATAGGTTTTTATTACATATGAGAGAGATGCCTCCTCAAATAGTTGACAAGAGTAAGCCTTGGAAGATGAAATACAATTTATACCGGTGGATAGGGAGTTTAAGTCATATTGCAATATTTATGGTCTATCAAGCAATCGCAAAGGGATCTGAGGAATTGGGCTGAATTAAATACAATCCTGAAACAGAAACATGGAAGGGAGTTGACTATCATGGTGACTGAATTTTTTATGCCAATGAAAAAGATCCCCTACCGTAAGACATCAGGAGCTGCAGGACTGGCTTACATATACTCTTTATTCCAGGCAGGTGTATGATGAATCCTTTACAAAGGAGCAGCAGTCACCGGTGGAGCAGGCTGGTTCTTTGCAGTCAGATCCATGCAGAGGCATGGTTTTCGTCTGACAGAAAAGCGGCTTATGCAGCCCGTAACTGGAATCGTCTTCTGGAATCACTGGCAGGAATGGCTATCAGGCTGAAAGGCGTGCAGATTGAGAATAGCCTTATGTGTTATCAACGCGGATCAGGAAACAGTACCGGCATGAAATGTCTGACGAGGATCATGAGAAGTAACTTACTCAACGTTGATACAGTTTTTATAACGTCTCTCCATTATCTCCCAATTTAAAACATGAAACCAGTCTTCAATGTATGCAGATCGGTTTGTAAAATATGGCGAATAGTATGAATGCTCCCATACGTCTATACCTGCAACGATACATAAATTGTACAAAATAGGTGAGTCTTCGTAGGACGTTGTTATAAATCGTAGTTTGCCATCTGAATCCGCGACCAACCAAGCATAGCCAGGTCCAAATATAGACATGGCATACTTTTTGTATTCATTAAAAAAGTTTTCGCCGGTTCCAAAATCTCTAATGATTGCAGGGGATAAATATGCAGTTTGGAAGTATGCGGAGGGGTTTGCCATACCGTAAAAGTAGATCATATGATTATATATCCCGCCCGCACTATCAATAACAGACTGACGGATCTCTGGTGGAAGATTTTCTGCGCTAGTGAGCAATTCTTCTAAGGATAAAGTTTGTAATTCAGGGTAGTCTTTTAGAATATTGTTTAGATTTGCTACATATTGCTGCAAAATTCTATTGTGGTGTTGATATAGAGTTTGTATATTGACATAGGGCTCCAGTGCATCATACGTATATGGAAGCGGAGGATTCGCAAATGGATAATGTTCATTCATATAGTTACTACCAGCTATTTTATTTATATATCTATATTCAAGGTATTTGTTTGTATGAGAAGAATAAGAGCTAACCTTAAACTTAAATTTAACTTTAAAGGAGGAGTGAAAATCTACGATCTTCACCCCAGAGGCAGACAACGCAATTGCGATCAAAAAAATTTTAGAACATCAATCCGCAACAGAGACAAAAGGGTGGATTACAGGAGTTTGAAGAGTCTTCCCCGTTTGACGATCTGTTCAATAATAGTATATATGATTTAGATAAAATGCGAACAAGTTGTTGCGGGGAGTGAAAGGAGGGATACATTGAGAAAATCATCAAAAGAGGGTCTGCCGGTCTCCCAATCGATAAAGCACATTACATTTTTATGAAGAGAAGGAAAATGGAGCAGTTTCTATCATGTTTCCAGCTGATTTTTCATATGCTTTACCAATTCAGGTAAAAGGGTGCTGCTATGAACATATATGTAGTACAGCCGGGTGACAGTGTAGATTCCATTGCCGCGTCCCAAAACGTTCCGGTAGAAGCTTTGACATATGACAATCAGATTTATCCTCCATACCGCCTGGCAGTCGGTCAGGCACTTTATATCAGGGGTGACAGTCCTCCCGAAGACAGGATTCCACTATATGTGTTTGGCTATGCATATCCCTTCATTAATCCGGATAATCTGGATGAAACCCTTCCATTTCTCACAGATCTTTACGTTTTTTCCTATGGATTTACGTTAGAGGGAGATTTAGTTCCGCCTCAGAGCCCGGATGACTGGATGATCGATCGTGCATTGGAGGCCGGAGTGCGCCCGATTTTGACTTTAACGCCCTTTGGACCCGACGGCCGGTTTAATAATAACCTTGTAACAAACCTGGTACACAACCCACAGATACAGCAGCGTCTGATATGGAATCTTGGTAAGATTATGCAGGAGAAACGGTTTGGCGGTCTGGATATTGACTTTGAGTACATTATGGCAGATGACCGTCAGGCTTATGCGGACTTTGTAAAACGGATCACCCAGATCATGAATCAGTTTGGCTATCAGGTAACGGTAGCACTTGCCCCCAAAACATCGGCCGATCAGAGCGGGCTGTTATATGAGGGCGTAGATTACAGGCTTTTGGGGGAAGCGGCGAACAGGGTTTTGCTTATGACTTATGAGTGGGGGTATACATACGGCCCACCCATGGCAGTAGCACCCATTAACATGGTTAGAAAAGTGGTAGATTACGCAATAACTGAAATTCCATTATATAAGATCAGTCTGGGAATCCCGAATTACGGATATGACTGGCCGCTCCCGTACGAGAGGGGGGTCACCAGGGCGGAAACTGTAAGCAATTTGGAAGCGGTTCAGATTGCAATCGATAATGGTGCAGAAATTGAGTTTGATGAAGAGGCCATGTCCCCATTTTTCCGTTATTGGAAGTATGGAGTTGAACATGAAGTCTGGTTTGAAGATGTGAGGAGTTATAAGGCTAAATTTGACCTAATAAAAGAGTATGGATTAACAGGAGCAGGATATTGGCAGATCATGCAGTTCTTCCGGGCCAACTGGCTGGTGCTGAGCCAGATGTTTGTGGCAAGGAAGGTTGGAGATTAGATAGAGTGAATGCAGGGTGAGGGAATTTAATTCTTCCTTTATCCTGCATTTTTAATAGTTGTTTATGATAATGAAAATGCAATCTACTGATAATGGCAAACAAATTGCCTATTTCAAGAACTTATGCTATAGTATACTAAAGCGGTTAGCATAAACTAACTTAATAGCTGTGATGCTTCATATTAAAGAGGAAAGACAAATGAATCAAAACAATTTAGTGTTGAAATATGCAAAAGCAAATTTAGAAATGGACGAAGCATACCATATATGCGTTCCTCCCGGCAGCAGGGTAGATGCTGTGACGACCATGCAGGGGGTCTGCGGATTTGTAATTCCCATCCATGGCAAAGCTTTATTTAAAGTGTGTAATGAAAACTATGAACTGAAAAGAGGAACCATCCTCCATGCAGGCCCGGATATGAACTTAAGTAAGGAAGTAATTGGAGAGGAAGAGTGGGAGTTCATATTGCTCCACTACAGGGTATTACAAGAGGAAGAAAGGATAGATTCTCTTTTGAATATGCATTATATAATAAATCTATTTCCCAGTCAGAGTGAGGAAATCATGAAAATTATAGATTACATCATGGACCAGCAGAAGCGATATGAAACGAGATATCTATTATCCACAAAAATTTTATTATATGAGCTGATAGAGAAACTCTTTGCCTTTTCCGAAAAGAGTCTGGAAAAAAAGCCAAAGGATTGGATTGAGGAGGTGCTTTTATACATCCATGAACATTTGGAAGATAATTTATCTGTATCCGAGATTGCAGAACATTTTAAAATGGGTGGGAAGCAATTTTCCTATTCCTTTCAGAAAAAGATAGGGCTCCCGCCAAAGAGATATATTATGGAAGTCCAGCTAAAAAAAGCCAAAGAGCTATTGTCAGAAAGCAGTTTAAGCATTGCAGAGATTTCCAGACGGATTGGTTATGAGGATGCACTTCATTTTAGCCGGATGTTCAAGCGGAGCACAGGCATAGCACCCAGTGTGTTTCATCGCCATTTTGGAAAAAATCCATATTAATTTTGGAAAAAGTCCATTCATTTTCCTGTTTTCTTATGCTATATTCTCCTTTAAAAGGAAAGATTAAGTAAAAAGGAGATTGTATGAAAAAAATTTTATCCATAGTAACCGTTACAGCATTATCATTGTCATTGCTTTCGGGCTGTCAAAGCAACAGTCAAAAGACGACTGCAGATGCAAAGGACTTAACAGATATGACTGAATCAGCTGTTTCAGTTACTGAATCCGGGATAGTCTATCCATATGAATACACAGATGCAGCAGAAAGAACCATTGTCATTGAAAAAGAACCACAGTCGATAGTGACCAATTATCTTCCTTTATGGGAAACCCTGATTCTTCTGGGGGTTAAGCCGGTTGCTGTTTCTGGTGCAGATAATTACATAAAGACCTGGGATGCCTTTCAGGGTTACGATGTAAGTGGAGTAAAGGATCTTGGTACCAGTGAGCTTAACCTGGAATTGCTGGCGCAGTTAAAACCGGATTTGATACTGAACCAGAGTTATGATATGAAAAATCTGGAGATTGGAAACCTGGAGAAAATCGGACCAGTCGCTGTATTCGGAAATGATACGAAAATGGATTGGCGGCTTAGCCTGAGAGAAGTTGCAAAAATAGTGAATAAACAGGACAAGGCAGAAGAAGTTATTAAAGATCTGGATGAAAAGCTGGAAGCGGACAGAGAAAAGCTGGCAGAAAAATATAAAGACCAGACCGTAGTTCAGTTTTCACTCATGGGAAAAGATAAATATTACGTTGCATACCGCCCTGATCTATATGATAAGGAGAAAGGACTGGGATTAAATGTTCCCGAAGGCTTTACTCAGTCAGAGACTTATGAGCAGATTTCCATGGAAGCACTTGTTAAGATGAACCCCGATTACATCTTTGTCAATGTATTTGACGGAGATGAGCCATTATTGGAAGAACTTGAGAACAACTCTGTGTGGAGGTCATTAAAGGCTGTAAAGAATGAACATATATACCAGATTGATGGAAGCGGACATGCAGCCAGTCCCCTTGCAACCTTATATACCGTAAATTTCATTACAGATAAATTAACGGCAGAATAAACTGCAAAAACTTAAGGATAAATGGTATTTTCAAACAGGCAGATACGATGTCGTTACGAATGTATCTGCCTGTTTCATTCTTTAGAAATGAGAGAAACGATGTTAAAACAGGCAATGAAGTATTATAAACCCTATAAAGTTCTATTTTTAATCGATTTACTCTGTGCAGTGGCGGTCGCTGTAATCGAATTATTATTTCCTTATGCCATCAGTCATATTGTTGACGACCTGCTTCCCCTGGGAAAATGGGATGAGATGGTGAAGATCAGTCTTTTGCTGGTGCTTGCCTATTTTTTTAATACTTTTTTATATATGGTCATTGATTATTGGGGTGAAAAGCTGGGGATGTATATTGAAAATGACCTCCGTAATGACCTCTTTTCCCATTTGCAGAAGATGTCTTATCAGTTCTTTGATAATAATAAAACCGGACAGCTAATTGCAAAGGTCTCCAACGATCTGCATCAGATAGGAACGGTTGCTCATTATGCGCCGGAACAGTTTCTGGTTGCCGGTTCTATGTTAGTAACCACAGTAATCATCATGCTATCCATCAGCAAGTTTCTTGCCTGTCTGATTGTAATGAATGTAGGGCTGCTTTTAGCGATCAATATTAATTTTACAAAGGTCATGGTAAATATTTCACGGAGATTGTTTGGCAATGTGGGAGAGATATCAGCAGAACTGGAAGAGAATTTTGCCGGAATTCGTGTGGTACAGGCTTATTGCTGCGAAGCGCATCAAAGAGAGACATTCCAAAAAACCACGGAGCGTTACTGTAAACGGCAGCAGGAGGGTTTTCTTCGAATAGCAGCCTGCAATGGAATTACCTATTTTGTGACAAAACTTCTTCCGGTGTTAATTATACTGGCCGGTGGCTGGCTGGCACTCCATGGAAGGATCAGTGAGGGTCAATTCTTTAGCTTTATTCTGCTTATCAATTTGCTGCTAAAGCCGGTTGAGATGCTAAGTAATTTTGCTGCACGTTACCCAAAAGGGATCGCTGGATTTCAAAATTTCGTGGAACTCATGAAAATGGAGCCAGATATTAAGGATGGTGAGGATGCAGTGGAACTGGAACAGCCAAAGGGCGAGATTGTATTTAAGGATGTAAGCTTTTCTTATGAAGCAGGAAAGCCGGTTCTTAAAAATCTGTCTCTTACTATAAAGGAAGGAGAGACGGTAGCTTTTGTAGGAAACTCTGGTTCTGGAAAAAGTACGATCTGCGGCTTGATCCCAAGATTCTATGAAATCACCAAAGGCTCCATTGAGATTGAAGGAAAGAACATTCAGGACATCCGTTTAAAATCCTTGAGACAGCATATCGGTGTAGTAGCACAAGATGTATTTCTTTTCTCCGGTACAATAGAGGAAAATATCCGGGTGGGGAAACCGGACGCAAGTAATGAAGAGCTGTGGAAAGCGGCAGAGCAGGCAAATCTTTATGATTTTATCAAAGAACAGCCCAAAGGAATGAAAACCATGATCGGGGAGCGGGGGATCAAGCTATCCGGTGGGCAAAAGCAAAGGCTTTCCATTGCAAGAATGTTTTTAAAAAATCCTTCAATTCTGATTCTTGATGAGGCAACCTCAGCTCTTGATGCAGAAAATGAGATGGAAATCCACCGCTCCTTACGAGAACTTTCCAAAGGAAGGACCACACTTTTAATTGCCCATCGTTTTTCTACTATAAAAGATGCCAGCCGTATTATTGTGGTGGAGCCAGGCGGAACAATTCAGGAAGGATCTCATGAGGAACTTATGGAAGGCAATGGGATCTATAAAAAGTTATATGAATTACAACAGAATGCACTTACAAATGACAGAGTGGGTGGGAAGGAGTAAGAATGAAATACAGGAACCGGGTTATAATCGTGATTTCAGGAAGCCTCTTGGTGCTCTGTGCGGCGATTTTCATATCTATTATGACGGGTGCCGCTAATCTCACTATTCAAGTGGTGAGTGACTCATTTTTTTCGTTTCATGCAGACGACTCAAATCATCTGCTGGTTCGGGATATGAGAGTACCAAGAGCAATCTCTGGTGCCTTAATCGGAGCTGCACTTGCTGTGGCAGGAGCAATGATGCAGGGGATGACCAGAAATCCACTGGCAGACTCCGGTCTTATGGGACTAAGTGCAGGTGCAGGATTATTCTTAGCTGTTTCCCTGATATTTTTAAAGGGAATGAGTTATTCCGGAATTATTGGAATGACCTTTCTTGGAGCCGCCTTTGGCGCAGGGAGTGTGCATCTGATTAGCATTTTAGTTCCCGGGGGAAATGAATCCATGAAGCTGGTGCTTGCAGGTGCAACGGTAAGCACACTATTTTCTGCAATCAGCCAGGCCATTGCCATCTACACCAATGCTTCTCAAAGTATTATGTTCTGGACCATGGGAAACGCTTCTGGAGTCACCTGGTCCCAGTTAAGAATCGGAGGCCCGGTAATAGCCGCCAGCATTGTAGCTGGAATTGGTTTATCAAAGAGAATTTCTATCTTGAATATGGGAGAGGAGGCCGCAAGGGGGGTAGGAGTAAACACCGGACAGACCAGGAGACTGGGAACGATTCTTGTTGTACTGCTTTCGGGAACCTCCTTTGCTCTTTGCGGAAGTATTACCTTTGTAGGAATGATGATTCCTCATTTTGTGAGATTTTTGGTCGGGCCGGATTATCGGCTCATTATCCCTGTCAGCGCCTTACAGGGAGCCGTTTTGGTGGTGGTGGCAGATGTGTTTTCAAAGACACTGAATGCTCCGGCTGAGATTCCCCTGGGAGCGGTAATCGCAGTAATTGGTGTGCCAATCTTTCTTTATTATGCAAGCAAAGAAAGGGGGAGAGATTAGATGAGGATCCTATGGAAACAGTCCCGCTTTATCCGTTTACTGGTATTGTCATTACTGCTCTTAATCGTACTTTTTTTTGTGAGTATTAACGCCGGTTATACTCCCATTGGAATAAGAGATATGCTGCGTATTCTAAGCGGTGGAGGAGATGGAGGAGAGAACATGATTGTATTTGACTTTCGCCTTCCTCGTATCGTGGTTGCAATATTAGTGGGCGTGGGATTTTCCCTGTCAGGCTGTGTGCTGCAGGGCATTACAAGGAATCCGTTGGCAGATCCGGGGCTTCTGGGTATTAACTCCGGGGCAGGAATCGTGGTTTTGATCTTTATGACATTATCCGGGACTCTTAGTATGGGGGGTGTTTTGAGCCTTCCATTTCTCTCCTTGCTTGGAGCACTGTTGACCAGTGGAATGCTATATGCCATCTCGGTACAAAAAGGGCGGGGACTCAATACTGCCCGATTGATTCTCAACGGAATTGCCATTCAGGCTGGTATCAATGCTCTGATGACCATACTTGTCCTTAAATTAGATGACACTCAGTACAATACCCTGGCTGTCTGGCAAGCGGGAAGTATTCATAATTCCAATTGGAAGATGGTTGTCAGTCTGGTTCCCTGGATTTTTACCGCAATGGGATATTTGTGTCTGAGAGCTAAGGAGCTGGATATTTTGATGGTTGGCGACGAACTTTCTGCCGGAGTGGGAGTATCAGTCCAAAAAGAGAAAAAAATACTGCTGTTTATGGCGGTGGCATTAGCGGCCGCTTCAGTATCAGTAAGTGGGAGCCTGCATTTTGTGGGTCTCTTGGGGCCTCATATGGCAAGAAGATTTGTTGGCTCCAGACACAGGATTCTTCTTCCATTTTGTGCCGTGACCGGGGCAATTCTGGTACTGGCAGCGGACACCATAGGCAGGATTATAATAGAGCCATCGGAGATTCCGGCTGGAATTGTAGCTGCAATTTTAGGTGCACCTTATTTTTTATTTCTTTTGGTCACGAACAGCCGTGCTGGAAGAAAAGAAAATGCAGGAATTTAAAACATTTGGGAGGAACCAGGATGAGAGAATTGAGAACGGAGCAGGTGAGAGTAGCTTATGGGGAAAATGTTATTATTGAAAACTTAAGCTTAGAGATACCTTCTGGTAAAATCACCACCATCATAGGTCCCAATGGATGCGGCAAATCCACTCTGTTAAAAACCATTGGAAGGCTTATGAAAGCAAAAAAGGGAGTGGTGTATCTGGATGACACAGACATTTATGAGTTATCCGGCAAAGAATTTGCCAGGAAACTTGCAATACTTCCCCAGAGCCCTCTTGCACCAGATGGTCTGACAGCAGAAGAACTGGTATCTTATGGACGCTATGCCCATCAAAAGGGATTTGGAAAACAAAGCGAAAATGACGGGGAGATAATTAAATGGGCGCTTGAAGTCACTAGTCTTTCAGCACTTGGCAAAAGAAGTATTGATCATATGTCGGGAGGACAAAGGCAGAGGGTGTGGATTGCCATGGCTTTAGCACAGCAGGCAGATATAATTTTACTTGATGAGCCAACGACTTATTTGGATGTGGCCTATCAGCTTGAGATATTGGAACTGTTAGAAAATCTCAATAAAACTCAGGGGTGTACCATTGTAATGGTGCTTCATGACATCAATATGGCCTCAAGGTATGCTGACTATCTCATAGCATTAAAAAAAGGAAAAGTAATAGGAAAGGGTACGCCCCATCAGGTGATTACCAGGGAGTTACTCCGGGAGGTCTATCAGATTGAGGCGGATATTATGATAGAAGATTACAGTAAAAAGCCGGTTTGCATGTCCTGTCGGCTTTGTCGTCACATGGAACAGGACACAGCGGTGGTAGAATCAGCAATCGTGCAGTAAAATGGAGGTCGGTAAAATATGAAAAAAATAGCAATATACGGAAAAGGCGGCATTGGAAAATCCACTACAGTATCCAATCTGTCTGCAGCACTGGCTGCTAAAGGATATAAAGTGATGCAGATCGGGTGTGACCCCAAAGCAGATTCCACCCGCAACCTGACCGGAGGAAAGAAAATCCCAACGGTACTGGAGCTGTTACGGGATAAAGAAAATCTGGTCCTTAAGGATCTGGTGCATGAGGGAGATCAAGGTGTATTATGTGTGGAAGCCGGAGGACCGGTTCCAGGAGTTGGCTGTGCTGGGCGTGGAATTATTACGGCATTTGAAAAGCTGGAAGAGTTAGATGCATTTTCAGTATACCAGCCGGATATTGTAATCTATGATGTCCTGGGAGATGTAGTATGCGGCGGATTTGCCATGCCCATACGAGGCGGTTATGCAGAGGAAGTCTACATCGTATCTTCCGGTGAGATGATGTCCTTGTATGCAGCAAATAACATTGCATCGGCTGTTAAGATGTTTGGAAAAAGAAAATATGCCTCTCTTCGGGGAATCATTTTAAACAGCAAAAACATTGAAAATGAAGAAGCGCTGGTGGAACAGGCGGCCAGGGAAATTGAGACTCAGGTGGTCTTTCAGATACCAAGAAATCCCCTAATACAGCAGGCAGAAGCACAAGGAAAAACCGTGGTCAGTGCATTCCCGGATAGTGAGATGGCAAAAAACTATGAGAAACTTGGCGATTTGATTTTTAGTTAAGCCAGTTATTTAACTAACTGAAGAGGAGATTTTTATGAATCAACAGCTTAAGGCCTGTCGGTTATCTGAAATAGAAAGCAATCAGGGAATCCCTTTTTCCCATGCAGTCCCGACCGTGGGGCATCATTGTCCCATGCATACGGCTCTGGCGACACTTCAAGGGGTAAGCAGGGTTTCCACACTTGTCGTGGGAATGCCGGAGTGCGGATTTTACAGCAGATATGTAATGGAGACACCAAAAGGTCCTAATGGAGAACTTCACTATACGTATGTGCTAGATGCCAATGAAGTGGTATTTGGATGCCGGGAAGGATTACTAAAAGCACTGGAAGAAATGGAACGAGACGGAGCAGATGCAATTGCGGTCATAATGACCTGCGTCCCAGCGCTGATTGGAGAAGACATTCAGGAAATTACGGAAAGCTTTGGTGCGGGGCACAGAGCCAGGGCAGCTGCCATGGACCTGGCCCATTATAAACGCAATGGTTATGAAGCTGGTTATTATGAGAGTTATCTGGCACTGGCGGAATTTTGTGATGCATCAAAGAAGGAAAATGTGGTTTTTCTTTTAGGCGGAGCGCAGTCACAAGAGGGGAAGGAATTATGTGGATGGCTGCGTACAGGATCTTCTTCCTATGACATTGTTATAATGGAAGATGTCTTAGAATTAAGTCAGTTCACTAAAATCAGCAGCTCCTGCTTTAATATTGTCACAAATATTCATTTTCTTCCGTTAGCAAAGCGATTAGAAGCAATCTATGATATTCCTTATGTTTTTCTGGGAGAATCTTATGGAAGAGATGGTATTCAGGAGGCATATAAGAAAATCGGAACCTCCCTTTTGTTAAGAGAGACTCCGGTCTTTTCCCATTTGCAAGAGACCGCTAAGTTAGAAGCCAGGGTGAGAGAACGGTTAGAGGGAAGCCGCTTTCTCCTCACAGCAAACATTCCGGATGCCCTGATTTTAACCGAGTATCTTTGTTCCCTCTCTATGACTCCCTGTTTTCTTCATCTGGAAGAATATCAGCAGTTTATGAAAGAATGGAAAAAAAAGATATTGTCCTACGGTATCAATCCTTTGACTGCTTTTCTTGTAGAAGATAGCATGACAGAAGACGGATTTAAGGAGCTTGGTTTTGAGAAGCCAGGAAGTTATCGATTTGTCATTGGAAAAGAGATTGGAGAGGAGATCGGTTGTCTGAAAGCTGGAAGAAGCTTTTTGCCGCCGCTCATTGGATATGAGAGAACCTTTGCCCTTCTTAAACTTCTTGACGGGCTTTTAAGAAAGGAGGATCCCTATGCCGCTTTATAAAAACGTACTGGAGCCATCGGGAAGAATGGGACAAATATGGACGCTTGCCACGATCTATGATAGTGCTGTCATTGAATATGGTTCTATGGGACATATGCTGTATGCCCAAAAATGGATGAGTCAGACAGGACTAATAAAATTTGGGGAATTAATATCTACTCATTTATCCGAAAAGGATATTGCATTGGGAATTACAAGAAGACTGGAAGAATGTGTAGAAGAAGTGGTAAAGCTTGGTCGTGCCAAAGCGATCTTTTTGATTCCATCAAGTGTGCCGGAGATGATTGGAACCGATCTGGAATCCATTGGAGAAGAGTTGTCAGCGACATATCCGGGCCTCCCTATTATTTCATTTAAAGCAGGAAATTTTAAGGCTTCAAGAGAGCAGGGGATGGAGGAAGCTTATGAAAAACTCGTCCGTTACTTGTCAGAAAAAGACGATGAAGGAATTGATACATTAAAAAAGGATTTTTTTAATGTATTTGGAATCTCCTGCGACTGGTCACGTTTTCAGGCAGACACAGCAGAGATCTGCCGCATGATGAGGAATGGCTTTAACATGGAACCAGCCGCAATACTGGGATCATCCTGCAGTATGGATCAGATCAGCCAAATGACAAAGGCAAAAATAACGCTGGTTATTCGTAAAGAAGGCCTTAAAGCAGCTAAGCTTCTTTATAAACAGAACGGCATTCCCTACCTCTATCTGGCACCCTATGGATTTGACGGAACTCTCCAATGGATAAAGGAACTGGAGACTCTTCTTGGTAAAAACGCAGAACAATCTTTCCTTATAAAGGAGCAGGAAGAGGCCGCCCATGCTAAACATATCTGCCAGCTTTATACCAGGCTTCATAAAGAGCGGGCAAACATATGGATTAGGGGAGAAGATGAATTAGCCAAAGGAATCAGCACATTTGCTACGGACGAGATTGGATTTACATTTGCTGAGGGTGGGATTCATATGTCCGATGGCGTAGAACTTAGGGACAATCCCGGAGCGTTTTCCATTGAAATCAGACGCAGCATCCTTTCTCAGAGTATTAACCCTTATGAACTTCCATTTATGGGATTTCGGGGAGCCTTAAATTTATGTGGTCTGTGGCACCAATACATAACGGACAGGGAATTTCAGTGATTTACAGAAAAATCTTCCTTTATCCTACTTTTTATTGTACATTTAAGATTATTAGTAAGCTTAAAATTTGCAATGTGACACTATAAAAGGAAGGAGCCGGCAAGAGGGGGGATCCTGCCGGCTAAAGTATGAAAAAAAGTATATTCTAAAAGGTTACTGGCCTCTTTACATTTATTACTATACCGGGAAATTGTGATAGGAGTTTGTTGTAACTGTGAAGAGTTTGTGAAATACAGGGGAGGATTTATGAGAGCAATGGAGATTTTAACGGAGCGTCTGTGTTTAAAGGAATATGATAAGAGTTGTATTAATGATTATTATAAGCTGAAATCAAGCCCATTTGTGTGGACTTATTCAACATTTATTCCTGTGCAGAATATATGGGAAGCAGAACATTTATTGAATGAGCAGATTGTTTCCAGGAAACGAAACAATGGGGGATTTATGCCTTTATATCAAAGAGATAATAACCAATATATCGGAGAGGCAGGAATTATCTCAATAAACAGAAATGCGAATCGATGTGAGATTGGATATAATCTACTGCCCGAATTTTGGAATCAGGGATTTGCGACTGAGATTGCCGCGAAGTTGGTAATACATGCGATTAATGATTTGAAATTTGAGAGAGTAGAAGCTTTGGTTCTTTCAGATAATAAAGCATCATGCAGAGTGATGGAAAAATGTGGTTTTAAATGTGAAGGTATTTTAAGGCACTTTAACAGGCATGAAAATAATTACCGTGATGTTAGTTACTATGGTATCATATCCTCGGATATTAAATCTATCTGATGACATAATTAATAGGTGACAGACAGTTGTCCTGTTATATGTAGTATGATAGTAAAAAACAGGAGGTATGACTAAGAAATGAAATTAGACGGATTTGGCATTTTTGTAGAGGATATGGCAGTAATGGTACGGTTTTATCGTGATGTACTGGGATTTGACATAAAGGAAGATGAAGATACATCGAATGTTTATCTGGAGAAAGATGGTACCTTGTTCTTGCTGTATCGGAGAAGTGATTTTGAGAAGATGACAAACCGGGGATTTCATTATGCAAAGGCTATCAATGGGCATTATGAAATAGCGTTAAGCGTGGGAAATTTTAATGCCGTAGATTTAGCTTTCCAGGATGTTGTTTCTAAAGGAGCAACTCCGGTTATGGAACCGAACACGGAGCCCTGGGGGCAGCGTACCTGCTATATAGCAGATCCGGAAGGTAATTTGATCGAAATTGGCTCATTTAATCAATAAATATAAACAGGAAGGCTGCTAACCCCCAGAATGAGCGTTAGCAGCCTTCTTATCTAATATTAAACATTTGATTTCATATGGGGCTTAGTCCTTTGTAGGAAAAAGCTTATCGTGATAATACGCATTGGCCTGATAAATCGCACCCAAAGGATTATGACACAATACACGGTCTTTAACTGCAAATACGGTGACAGGAGCCTGGGAATACTTTATAAACAGAGAATCGTGTCCGACACAAAGACCAAGTACAATGTTTAAATCCGTTTTTGCTTCATTTAGAAAATGGGCCTGTGCAATTGGATTACACATAGCGACCGGATTATCATGAATTCCAATCAGCTCCCTGGAGAGGTGTCCGGTTTTACATAATATGGATTCCACCTGAAAACCATTGCTTACAAGCACCTTACGCAATATTTCTGCTTCATCTGTAAGTCCAATACAAAATGCCAGCCCCAGATTTTTGTATTCACATTCTCTGGCAAAGTCCATGGTTTCTTCCAATCTGGTTTTACTACCATACCTGTCACTAACCACGATTGCAGAAGCTCTGGAGATCTTTAAATTCTCTTCATCCTGATACATAGATGACAGATTCACCATATCATTTGAGAGACTTGGGCAGCCTTTGGGAGCATTTGAAAAATCACCTGAACTGCAGGAATGAATTTTACAGGAAGCACAAAAATACATAATATTCACTTCTTCCTTTTCGCATTTTTTATTTTAGTAATTTTAATGTGTTTAATATTTCCTGGGCTTTACCCTGGGTATCTGGTATATATAATGAGAAAACAAATATTGTTTTATTTCCTCGGATACAAGCATAATAATCCAAATTAATTGCATCCTTATAGATATATCTGGTTTTTATTGCTGCAAATTCCCCCAGCTGAGTGTTGGTACGATCAATGAAAGTCACTTTATCCTTTAATGCATTAACAAAACCCAATTCAAATGCATTGGCATATACTTGAGGATCAAGATATTCGGGAATTGTTTCATTGTCAAATGAAATTAACATATTGTCATTCGTTATATCGAATGTTTGAGAATTACCATCAAAAGCAGTTGTGGTCACATCTGTGGGAATCTCAAGAGAGTACCCAAATTCTGTATTTTTATATGTATTGGAAGTCTTTTTATTGTCGGCATTTGTATCAAGCCATTTTCCGGAAGCGTCAAAGGTATAATTTACACCATTGATATTTTGTGTGGTGTTTGCTAACATTACACCATTATCATCAAAATAATACCAGTTACCCTGATCCTCAATCCACTGGCTGACAGCTGGTATACCGTTCTGATCGTATCTCCACTGACCATTATCCTGCTGTATCCAGCCGGCAAACGATTGAATGGTGAAAATAGATGACAGACATGCTGTTAATAATAGAATTTTTGCTTTTTTCATATGTTCCCCCTATTGTAACTGTTTTTATTTATTATAAATGAAACAGGAACAGATTACAATCAATTTTGTCGCGCTGCCTTGGATGACATTGGCAGGCTTAATAAACCCCGGAAAAGGGAGGAGCCGGTAAGATTGGCGGGATCTTACCGGCTGAAGTATGAAAAAGTATTTATATGAAAGGGTTATTAGCCTCTTTGTAATTAATAATATACCGGAAAAAT
>SVDS01000044.1 GCA_015057715.1 Paenibacillaceae bacterium | reverse complement strand
CAGGGACAGGGAATAGGAAGAACCCTGATTACAAAGCTGCTTGATCAGGTCAGAGGTCAGAATATTATTCTCTACACCCATCCAAGAACAGTAGCCCTTTATGAAAAAATGGGATTCAGAAGAAATAAGACTGCAATGTGCATCTTCAGCGGAACGGAAGATTCTTTAAACTGGATGGAAAATCAGGGATTTATGCTGCCTCAGACATTCCGGTTTGCAGATGAGTATGGCAGAGAAGATATGAAACATAAGTAGATCATAAAGAAAGAGGGAATTGGAATGTCAGAAAAGTTTATTAAAGAAGAAGTCCAGCAGGATGGAACATTTAAACGCCAGAAAAACCGTTTTACAACTCCTTTTGGTAAAGAGGAGGGAACTCTTCCGGTAGAAGCGGGACGCTACCGACTGATCTGGTCTCCTGCCTGCCCATGGGCACATCGGTCTGTCATCGTAAGAAGGCTTCTTGGACTGGAAGATGCGATAAGTCTTGGAACACTTGATCCGGTGAGACCAGATGTAGGGAGAACGGACTGGGCATTTACGTTAGACGAGGATGGAAAAGATCCGGTACTGGGGATTCAGTATTTAAGCGAGGCTTATTTAAAAGCAGACGAAAATTACAGCGGAAGATTTACCGTACCTGCAGTCGTTGATTTAACAACCGGACAGGTGGTAAATAACGACTACTTTAATCTGACAAAATACTGGGAAGTGGAATGGAAGAAGTATCATAAGCCAGGTGCACCTGATTTGTATCCGGAAAATCTGCGCAGGGAAATTGATGAATTAAATGAGATTTTATTTCATGAGATTAATAACGGAGTCTATAAAGCAGGTTTTGCAAGAAGTCAGGAAGCTTATAACGAGGCTTATAATCTTGTATTTTCCCGCCTGGACTGGCTGGAAGAAAGGCTTGGCAAAAGCCGTTATCTTTTTGGAGACACCATTACAGAATCCGATGTGCGCCTTTATGTAACGCTGGCCCGCTTTGATAGTGCTTATTATAATGGCTTTCAGTTAAACCGCAGCCGTATTACTGATTTTAAAAATCTATGGGGTTATGTCAGAGATCTGTATTCACTGCCTGAATTTAAGGAAACCACTGATTTTGAAGCAATTAAAAAGCATTATCATTTATGTGCGGTGGCTGGCAATCCATATAAGATTGTACCAAAGGGTCCGGATCTTACCTCATGGAACGCCCCTCATGGCAGAGACAAAATCCAATATCATACAGGGAGCACCACAGCACCAAGACCCCGGCCAAAAGAGATTGAGAATGAAATCGATGAAAGAGGAGCATTTATCCGCCAGCCCAACCATTTTACAACACCATTTGGAGAGGCAGATGGAGAATTAAAGGCAGAGAGGGGACGGTACCGGCTGTTTTGGGCAAAAGGCTGCCACTGGTCTAACCGGGCGTCTATCGTAAGAGAGCTGTTGGGGCTGGAAGATGCGATTGGAATTAATCTTGTGGGTCACAGCAAAGAAAATAGTGCATACGGATGGGAATTCGTGTATAATGAGGACAGAAAAGATCCTGTTCTAAAAGCACAGTTTTTAAGCGAGTTTTATTACAATGCAGATCCTGATTACAAAGGGCGCTGCACCGTTCCGGCTCTGGTGGATATTACCACAAAAAAGGTAGTAAATAATGATTATCACAGATTGACGAATTATTTCGAAACAGCATTTCGTCCGTTTCAGGCGGTTGATGCACCGGATCTTTATCCAGTCGAGTTAAGAAGTGAGATCGATGCCTATAATGACTGGCTGTTTCCAAATGTCAACAATGCCACTTACCGTATGATGTTTGCACAGTCAATCACAGCCTATGAAGAGGCTTTTGACGATTTTTACCGTGCCTTGGATCAGATTGAGGAACGGCTGTCTGTCAGCCGGTTTCTATTGGGAGATTATGTAACGGACAGTGACGTCAGGCTTTTTGTAACGCTGGCAAGGTTTGATACCCATTATTACAGAAACCTTGGTCCCATTAAACGCAGAGTAGTGGACTATGAAAACATATGGGGATACTTAAGAGATTTATATGTGATCCCTGCATTTCGGAATAATACCTATTTCCGCGATATTGCAGCATCAAGATCAGATAACAAATCTCTTTTCCAGGATTTTAATTCCCGCTTTGTGGATCAGATTGATTACGAAGGCATCTGGTCAGCCCCGCAAAACAGAAGACAGTTAAGTAAAACTCCAGAAGAAAAGTTTAAAAGACAGGAATCAGTGACTAAATAATTCCAGGCAGGTGATTGAATGATTAACAGAAGCAGGCTGGTCAGCCAGTTTAAACGAATGGTGGAATTTGATTCAGAGACGTATCATGAGAGAGAAATTGCAGATTATCTGATTGAAGAGATGAAACAGCTGGGGTTTGCAGTAAAAGAAGATGATGCTGGTATTCGTCTGAAAGAACGGATTCCAGGTTATGGAGATGCAATCCCAACAGGTAATCTTTACGGTTATTTAAAAGGGAATACTGCTGGAGAGCCAGTTCTTTTATCCGCTCATATGGATACGGTGAGACCTGGAATTGGGAAGCATGCCGCAGAGGATGAAAACGGTGTGATTACTTCTGAAGGAGAGACGGTTCTGGGAGCAGACGATCTTTCCGGAATTGCAGCAATATTGGAGGCAGTCCGAACCATAAAGGAACAAAACATCTCCCATCCAGATATTGAAGTTTTGTTTCCTGTGGCAGAAGAAAATTACGGAAAAGGCAGCCAGCTTGCGGACTATTCTGCTATCCATTCCAAACTGGCATATGTGTTTGACTTAAGCGGTGAGATTGGCAATGCAGCGTTAGCAGCGCCCACTCTTTTATCCTTTGAAATCAAAGTAAAGGGAAAGAATGCCCACGCCGGTTTCTGCCCCCAGCTTGGAATTAATGCCATAGAGATTGCAGCAACCGCTATCTCCCGCATTAAGCAGGGTTGGGCTGATGAAGAGACTACGGTTAACATCGGAAAGATAAGCGGAGGAAAGCAGGGAAATATTGTTGCGGATGAGTGCATTTTAATTGGTGAGATACGCAGTCTGAAGGATGACCGTGCTATGGAAGAATGGGAAAAGCTGAAAAAAGTCTTTGAAGAAGCTGGGGGCTGCCGCGGGGGAAGCATAGAATATTCCTTTGAAAAGCAGATCGAGGCCTATGAAATCCATGAGGATGAAGAGGTGGTAAAGCGCTTTAAAAGGGTCTGCGATGACATTGGCGTAGAGGCAGACACCCACAAGACACTGGGCGGAAGTGATAACAACCATTTTGTACGCAACGGAATCAGGGGCATTGTGGTCGCCTGTGGCATGAATGAGGTGCATACCACAAGCGAATACACAACAGCAGATCAGTTGGAGAAAAGCACTCTTCTGGCTCTGGGACTTATGACGTACCAGCCTTCATGACGTACCAGCTCTGTCACTCAGTATGAGTTTTGCCAGATAGAACTGATCGTTGTCATCGATGTCCACAGAGTCTAAAGGATTCATAAAATAGGGATAAGTTTTTCCGCTGTAAAAATTACCATAGTTAAGAAAATTGGGGACAGATGTAAGATAGATGGCGCCGTTGATCCGGAAGCCGGATTTTACATCCTGTCTCCTAATCTGTTTTTTTAGGGAATCTGGCGTTTTTATTTCACCAGTTTCAGTAATCTCCACTGAAAGATAGCATTTACAATCATAGGGACAGACACTGATTACGGAATCGGCATGCTTTTCAAATAGTAAATTCATGCTTTCCAGAATATGTTCTTCGTTTCTAAGGGGAGAGGTAGGCTGAAGCAGCATAAAATAGTCATACTCCTTCCCAAGCTTTTTCATTTCATTTATTGCATGAAGGATCACATCACATGAGGCTGATTCATCACCGGAAAGGTTAAGCGGTCTTAAAAATGGAGCTGAGGCACCAAGCTCTACTGCCGTCTTTTGATAAAGTACTGAATCGGTAGATACAAGGATATCGTCAAAAAATCCTGCTTTTATACAGGCATCAATGGTATATCCCATTAATGGCTTCCCATTCATTTCTCTGATATTTTTATCCCTGATGCCCTTTGAGCCGCTTCTGGCCGGTACTAATGCAAGAACTCTTTTTTTCTGAATCATTACAGTCTCCAATCAATATCATAAAATTCTTTTTCCAGATGAATTCCCGTACGAAACGCCTCTTTTATGCATGTGATGATTTTTTGGCTGGTTCCCGGACAATCATAGGGATTTTTGAAAGTATGGTTCTTAAGATCCAGATTCATTGCCTGAGAAATTGCATGACCAATGTTTTCGGCGGATGTACCGCAGCTGATGACAGACTCTGGCTTTATTCTGCCTAGCTGCCGGAGTCCGATATCCACCGTGGGAACATGGAAAGCGGGGGCTTCCAGGATTCCACTGGAAGAGTTGCCAATTACAAGCCGGCTTACACTCATCAGACTTAAATACCGAAGGGAACCTAAAGAAGAAATATATACCGCCCGCTCCGGATGTTTTCTGGTATAGGAAATCGCCATTTCATTGACCTGATTTCCTCCAGTGTCGGCGTTGCTTCCCGTAAACACTGTAAATAGCTCTGGAAAGGAATCCAGAGCATCTAAAAGCGGCTGAAACTGATTTTTTGCACTGAAAGGATCCAGTGTAGCGGGATGGTATGTGACCAGGGAAAGTGGGGAGGGCAGAGCTGTATGAAGTGATTGTTCCAGCTCCTCTTTTGACAGAAGAGACAGACCCTTAATCTGTTCTATGCCCAGTGCTCCTACGTTAAATACTCTGTCAGGCGATTCTCCCAGCTGGATCACCCGCTTTCTGTATTCTTCCGTGCTGGTAAAATGAAGATAACTCATTTTTGTGATTCCATGGCGCATGCAGTCGTCATAAGCTCCCTGAGTCAGTTCCCCTCCATGTATATGGGCGATTGGAATCTTGCAGATCACGGCGGCACTTGCTGCCGTAAAAATTTCATAGCGGTCTCCAAGAAGGAGTATCATATGGGGGTTTAACCGTTCATAGGCGCCGGAGATGCCAATCAGCTCCAGTCCCATGGATTTGCAGATGCCATAGGAAGTGTCACTGGCCAGGTTCATTTCCACCATTTCATCAATTACAATTCCGTCCTGTTCCATTTCCTGATAATCAAGTCCGAACCGGGTATCCAGATGGGTTCCCGTAACCAGAAGCTGTAGTTTCAAGTCCTGGTCTTTCATTATATTCCGGATCAATGGAGTCAGCAAACCGTATTCCGCCCGGCTGCCAGTTACCACACATAGTCTGATCATTCCCCTATTTTATCATCCTTTCCATAGTTTCTGTCTGCAAGAGTACCAAGAATCTGAGGAAGCTCCATAGGCGAGATTCCGGGAGAGCAGCGTTTGGCACAGAGATTTTCCATTGTAAACGGCTCACCCATCTGAATGTCCTTTGCAGCTACCAGAAACTTTCTTACGTGATCCCGGTTTTTCAGTTCGTCTCCTGCAGGAGCTTTTATTCCGTTGCCCATTGCCTGTTCAATATTTCGCACACTGTCAGCCATGTGCTTAAATTCGTCCGGCTCCAGACTCATCCGGTGATCCGGCCCCGGCATGGTTTTATCAAGAGTCATATGCTTTTCAATAACACAGGCTCCGAGTGCAGCCGCAGCCACCGCTACCTCGATGCCGGCAGTGTGATCAGAATATCCTGTATTTTTATGAAACATCTCTCTCAAGGTAATCATGGCGTTTAAATTTACATCTTCCATGGGCGTTGGGTAAATGCTGGAACAGTGGAGAAGTGTGATATCCTGTCCGCTCTGGTCCAGAAGTTTTAGGGCATCCCGGATTTCTGCTGGCGTTGACATTCCAGTAGAAAGGATAACCGGCTTTTTTAATGACGCTGCTTTTTTTAAAAAGCAATAATTTGTGATCTCGCCGGATGGTATTTTAATAATCTTCATACCTATGCTGTCCAGATACTCCATACTGTCCTCGTCGAAAGGAGAGGAGAGAAACTGAATGCCGCGGAAGGTGCAGTAGTCGGAGAGAAGCTTAAAGTCCTTCCAGGATAATTCCAGTTCCTTTAACATTTTAAATTGAGAGTGATCCGTACCTGTGTAATGAAACTGATAATCTGCTTTTTTCGCTTTGGGAGTAGCTAAGAGCTCTGCGCGGAAGGTCTGGAATTTGACCGCATCTGCGCCTGCTGCACAAGCGGCATCAATTAACTGTCTTGCGATGTTTAAATCTCCATTATGGTTAACTCCAGCCTCGGCTATTATCATAATTTTACTCAAAACGACCAACCTCCCTTGAAGGACTTCCATATACCAGCTTGTTTGAGGAAATGTCAGACAGAACCAGGCTGCCTGCACCGATCATGGAATTACTTCCAATGGTCCGGTTCTGGATCACAGTACTTCCTGCCCCAATATGAGTATTATCCCCTACTGTTACGTTACCGCAGAGTGTGCAGCCAGGTGCTGCGTGAGCAAAGCATCCAACTGCACAGCCATGCTCCAAAATTGCGCCGCTGTTAATGATACAGCCATTACCCAGGCTTACACCCGCTCCTATGACAGCTCCTTTACCGATAAAGATCCCTTCCCCCATATGAAAATCTGTGGATAGTACAGCGCTTTTATCAATGATGCATGGGAGTTGATAGCCGATGGCCTTACACTCTTCAAAAAGCCGGATTCTTGTCTGTGGATTTCCCACGCTCCCGATTGCAATTACCGCATATCGAATACCTCTGCCGTAAACATCTGCAAGTAGTTCATCAGACCCAAGCACCATAATGCCGGAGACTGTCATTCCACGGCTTTTGCCGTTGTCTAAGATCCCTGCAATCTGGTATTCTTTTTTTGAACGAATGGTATCAATCACACTTTCTGCATGACCGCCTCCACCCAGGAGGATCAGCTTTTTTTTCATAGTTTCATTCTCTCAGCCATCTTTTTCATTTCACTGAATTCCCCCATGTCAAGCCATGTGCTGTCCATAACCGGGTAAGCGCCCACTTTTTCGTCATTCTTCATACACAGGCGGATTAAATCCGGCATGTCAAATGGTGTATCCCCGGGAATATATTTTAAAATATCTTTTTCCAGTACATAAAGCCCTGTACTGACCAGAAATTCATACTTTGGTTTTTCACTCATGGATTGAATGCAGCCGTTTTTGTCCAGAGAGATCACTCCATAAGGAATCTCATAATTTTTCATGGCTGTCACAACCGTAATCTGGTTTTTGCTTTTTTTGTGGTAAAGAAGGAGCTTTGCATAATCAATATCAACCAGAATATCGCAGTTGCTGACAAAAAAACTTCCTGGAATCTGATCCTTCACAAGAGTCAGGGATCCTGCTGTTCCAAGGGCTTCCTTTTCCTCCACAAAATGAAGATGATAGCGCCGATCTCCATTAAAATATGCTTTAATCAGCTCTTTTCTGTAGTTGACTGTCAAATAGAACTCTGTAAATCCATAGGAGATCATCTGATTCATAATTCGTTCTACAATTGGGGTATCTCCGATGGGAATTAGTGGTTTCGGAATGATCTTTGTATAAGGGTAAAGCCTGGAACCTTTCCCTCCTGCCATGATTACTACCGGAGTTTTCCGTTTCCTTACAGGCTGCTTTTTTTCTTGCTGCAGTTCATTCCAGAAGACCAGATCAAGAACCTGGCCGTTGTCATTTACCACAGGGAGCCCTTCAATTCGCTTTTCCTTCATGATATTCAGTGCTTCAGAAAGTTCCTCTTCTTTTATAACAATGGGGGAGGGATTCATAATATGATGCACTGGCATGGACAAATCCTTATTTTGCAGAATCCACCGGCGGATATCTCCGTCTGTTATAACTCCTGTCAGCTTATGATCTTTTACAACCAGCAGCATTTTCTTAGCCGTCTCATCTAACTGCCGGATTGCATCTCTGATTGGAATGTCCGGTGTAACAAAGAATTTTTCCACGTCCATGCCAATCCCTCCTTCCGGTTGTCAGCTTTTCCTTAAAGCTTCTATAATAAAGTCCATGTCTGCTTCCGTTACATTCACACTGCAGGGCAGATTTATGATTCTGCTTTGATAGAAAGGCGCTTTTTCAATATAATAGGTCTGGCAGCTCTGATACATGGTCTGTGTGTGATTCAGTTTCCAGATGGGTCTGGTCTCAATACCGGCTTCTTTCAGCTGTCTTATAAGTATATCTCTTTTTAAAGCCTTGTTCTTTAAAAGAAGAGAGTAAAACCAGTGATTATTTCTGGCCTTCTCGTTAAATGGCATCAGTTGCAAATCCTCAAAATTCTCAAGCTTTTCCCTGTAATAATTATAATTTTGTACCTTAATGTGGATATAATCTTCCAGACATTCCAGCTGCCCGACTCCAAGGGCTGCCTGCATATTGGTCATCCGGTAATTGTAGCCAATGTGATTGTGGACATAAAAGAGAGAATCATCCTTTGCCTGAGTTGCCAGATAAACACATCGTTCCACGTCAGCCGCTTTTTTTGCAGTCACCATTCCACCGCCGCCGGTTGTGATGATTTTATTGCCGTTAAAGGAATAGGCACCGAAATCACCCATGGTACCTGCAAATTTCCCCTCATATATCCCGTCTGTATATCTGGTTCCAAGTGCTTCCGTGGCATCTTCAATCAGTTTTAAGCCATACTCATCAGCCAGGCGGACGAGGGATTCCATATCTGCCATATTTCCAAAGATATGAACTACTGTGATTGCAGTGATAATCCGTTTGGATTTGTTATTTTTAAGGCCCAATGTTGTTTTTGTACATTCCTTTTTTAGAAAATCTTCCAGTTTCTGACAGTCCATATTCAGTGAATCGTCACAATCCATAAAGACTGGTTCTGCACCCAGATACTTTACAGGATTCACCGCGGCAATAAAAGTCAGTGCAGGTACGATTACTTCCTGACCTGGTTTTACCCCGGATAGAAGGTAAGACAGATGGAGAGCAGCTGTGCCGCTTTGGACCGCAGCTGTTTGTTTTACCTTTAAATAATCAGCCATTTCATGTTCAAATCTGGTTACATAGCTGCCCGAAGCAGAGACCCAGCCATTTGAAATCGCCTCGTCTACATATTTTTTTTCATTGCCTTTGATTACAGGCACAGATAGGGGAATCATGGGATGCCTCCTGCAGTTTCTATTAAATGTTATACCGGTCTGTCCGGTAATGGTTTAAATTGTTTTCCATCCAGTGTATGGTTTCTTCCAGACCCTGAGATAAGGTATATTGCTGTTTCCAGTTGGTCAGGGCTTTCAGTTTTTTATTTGATCCAAGAAGTCTTGTCACTTCGCTTTTTTCCGGGCGAAGTCTTTCATTTTCACAAATGATCTCAGCCTTTGGATTAATCTGGCGGATCAGTTCCAGGGCAAGTTCACCGATGGAAATTTCTATTCCGCTGGCTATATTAATTTCTTCTCCTACGGTATGTTCCGATGATTCGATTTCAATAAAGCCGTTAACGGTATCCTTTACATAATTAAAATCTCTGGTAGGAGTAAGACTTCCCAGATGGATGTCTTCCTTTCCGGCCAGAAGCTGACTGATAATTGTGGGAATGACTGCCCTTGCTGACTGTCTTGGGCCATACGTATTAAACGGCCGCACAATTGCAACAGGAAGAGAAAAACTCCTGTAAAATGATTCCGCCAGCCGGTCACCGCCTATCTTCGTAGCAGAATAAGGGGACTGGGCTTTAAAGGGATGAGATTCATCAATGGGAACATAGTCGGCACTGCCGTAGACTTCTGAAGTGGATGTAATCAATACTTTGCCAGTTTCTAAGGCTCTTGCAGCCTGAAGGATATTTAAGGTACCTTTTATATTGGTATCCACATAAGAATCAGGAGACTCATAGCTGTATGGAATGGCAATCAACGCTGCCAGGTGAAAGACGGAATCAACACCGGATACAGCTGCCCTTACTCCATTGGGATCCCGGATGTCTCCGCTATGTATTTCAATTTCAACCTTTATATGTGTGGGAAGAGTATCAAGCCAGCCGTAGGTACCAAAGGAGTTATAGTAGACAAATGCTTTTACCTGATACCCTCGATTGACAAGCTCCTCCGTCAGATGACTGCCGATAAAGCCGTCTGCTCCCGTGACCAGTACCTTTTTCATGATGTCCCTCCTCACTCATGATGATTGTCAAATACTTTTACCCGGTATGTAACGGTATTGTCCGGAACAGAAAAATAAAACTCCCCGTGTATGTTCGTCTGAGTGAAACCCAGGTAGACACCTTCCCAGTCGTCTTCTTTCAGTTCTTCATTAAATACATTTACCATTCGTTCCAAAATAATGATGGCCCCTCTCACGGGAACACGATTTTTGTAGCGGACCATTCCTCTGATTATTCCACGTGCCATAACATTTCCCCTTAATTAACTGGTGAGGACCGGTTCGTAGATATCGAACTGGTAGTTGATTTGCGGATTCTTTTCTACCACAATGGCAAATTCTCCAAATTGATTGGTCATTACATAACCAAGATCCTTTTTAATAAGAGAGGCCACAGCGATAACACGAACGACTGCGCCTTCTACAGCTTCACACCGGTTATTATAAACGGTTCCGGTCAGCAGTACTTCAGGAACGTAATCCATGGTAATGACTGCCGAAGCTATATTTCTGTTATTAAAATTCTTTGGTGATATTAAAAGTTCGGTATAGCAGCTCATCAAATATCCCCCTTTCGCTCAGTGATTAATGGGGCGAAGACCGAAATCTCATATTTCATGTCAGGCCGTGCCTCCAGGGAAAAGACATAACGCCCCGCTTCATCTGTAATTGCGTAACCAAGTACAGTCGAAGTGTGATTCACCAGATCGACCTGGGTGATCTGTACGGCAGCTCCGGCGCTGGGGGTCTGATTCAGGCAGTAAACAGTTCCCTTTATGATTTGAAAGTTGATACGGCCAAGATGAAAATCAAAATGATTCTCTCTGCAGGGCAGAAGCCTGGAGCCTCTTATGGTGTAAGAGGAATGTTTATGACAGTCCATGGTTTCGTTTCGCCCCCTTTCTTTCAAGCTTTACTCGTTTTGGGTATAAACGGTCACGTTTAACTGCTGACTGTCTTTTGTAACTTCAGCACTGATGATGTTTCCTTCCTGCTCTTTTCCGTTTACAATCATTTTGGATACTTTCATTTCTTTGTAATTGTTCTTAATTGAATCAAATTGAACGTCGTCTTCCATATGCATACCCTCTATTCTCATAGGATTTACTAAACTATATGCGATTGGTAGAATTCTGATACCGTTGAGACAATGGTATCCTTAACCTCTGCAAGTATTTCATTGAGGCGTTCTAAGTATTCTTTGAAAAAAAGTGTCTGATATTGAAGGTCAGAAGTTAATTTATCAAAATCTTTTGCAGACATATTATTGTTTTTTTCTTTCATATCATAGAGGAATTCCGTAAAATACCCTCCAAAAAACTGGTTGTATGGGTCATTTTCAATGTTATTTACAATTTGTAGGATATATAGGATTCTCTGAAGATCTATATCGTCTTCTTCAACATCCAGAAGAGATTTCGTCTTATTTTCAGATAGGATGATCTGGCACAATTCCAATCCCTGACTGGTTTTAGTCAGATAGTTATCTAAAAATTCCAAAATGGTTTTAATTGTCGTTTCAGGATTCAGATTTAGTTCATGATTTGGTCTGCAGGGAGTTTTATGACTGGAAAAAGTACTTTTTTCCAATATCTCACTTAATTCCCTGTGAGGAGCCCCTTTTATTTCCGCTCCATAAGAACAGTTAATAAATTGGACACGGGGCTGGTCTTTATAACAGCTGATATAATACTCAAGATTTCGTCTGAAGGAATCCAGGGTTACCGTTGTTTCTGTGAGATTGCCATTGACATCCTTAATCATGATCTGGGCATCATACCGGCTGCTGCTGTCAAAGGGAAACACTGCGCTGTCTGCGTGATGTTTTTTATTTGTAAGTGCAAAATCCTGACCAGTAAGAAGAATGGGAGAACAGCCCAGCATGTTGGCGATGTCAATACAGGCATGGGATACAGATCCGCCGCAATACACCGATTTCAAATGCTCCATTCCTTTTATGGTATGGGAAAACAGAAGAGAAATCAGAATTTTCCCTCCTTTATAATCCCTTAGAAGATAACGGTTGCTGTATTCATAAAATGCCAGCGGCACGTCTAAATCCAGATAATCTTTCATCATTTCATAATTGGCATCTACCGGATCAACGGAAACAACCATATCCGGAACAATTCCGTTTTGAACAAGTGCTTTTAATGTTCTGCTTCCTGTTATAATAAAGTAATCGTTCAATTTATCCTTCTGCTTCAACATATCCTTTATATTCTGTTCCAGAGAAGCTCCGCCGGATACTACAATGGCGGGAACGTCCTTGTTGGAAAATACATAGTTGTTGACAGGAGTAGCCTGATGAATTATTTTCATGTTTGCTATCATATTTTTTATGAAAACATTTTTAAAACGCTTGGCTAAATATACCTGGGAGGCAGCGTTCATGATAGTCCAGTCCAGATGTTCGATCAGCCGGTCATATTCTTTTTTATAGATTTTCTGGTAATTTCCAAACGCATAAAAATAGATATTATTGATATTTTTAAAAGTAATGGTCTGTTCAAATATCTGCTTCACCAGTTTTTCTTCATAAAAAACCAGATGAATATTATCGCTTAAGGCCGCCGGGAACTGTTTGAAAACGGAGGGGTTTGGTTCAAAGATAATAACAGTGTTTTTGCTGCAGAGACATTTTCTTAATTGCTCTAAATAAGCTCCGGTATCTATGCCGAATAAAAAAACAAGGGAATCGAATTTTAATCCATCCAGAGTATCCATAAGCTTACGAATCTCCTGGTCGTAATGTGTAATATCTGCCAGATATTCATATTTCTTTTCTTTTTTTATACGGCAGACTTTATATCCATCAGAAGTTTTAATTATTTTCATAGCTTCCTCCACAAGAATGGTGACCTTAAGCCAATGCCTATAAAGGCGAAAAAGCCAGCAGCTGATACTGTCTGCCAGGTATTCTGGGCAGAGAGACCCCATAAGTGCCATCTGCAAGAGAAAACGTGACACCGACCCGGATCACCCGGGGAGGATCAGCGTCATCAAGTATGCGTACTTCAATGGCAGCATCAGGCAAAGGTTCTCCGGTAGGAGTATATACCGTTCCTGTAAGAAACAGATTTGAATCACATGCTAAATTCACATCTGCAGTTACAACTCCGGAGCAGATTAACTGACAGCCTGTAAAACATAATTTAGATAACATACCACCGCCTCCTTTGTAGGGGTGTCCCAAAAAAAATGAACACCCCGGAGCTTTTATTTAGCGTAGAATTTGAATCTGAGCTGAACACCGGCTTTGGTGGAAATACCGTAAACTGCGTTTGCATCTGTAAAGGTTACTTCACTTGGTTCTGCGGTTGTTGGAGTTGTGCTTTTCCAGATAGCAACAGCACCACTTCTTAAGATTGTATTGCTAAATACAGCAGTACCCCTGACTAAAAGAAGTACCCAGCTTGTAGTTGAAAGCTTTGCAGGAAGAACAATGCCTGAAGCAGCTGATGCTGCCCCGATTGTCCTGACAACTGGTTTATAATTAGCCATGATAACGCCCCCACTTGATATAATAATAGAAATACGTATTTCTTATATATAGTATGTACTAATTACAAAACGGTGAAATTGCCGCCTTTCCCGCATGTTTCCTATCTTTTATTTCGTACTTTCTTTTTCAGACTTAAACTGTCCAGGCGTCACGCCTGCATGCTTTTTAAATACCCGGATAAAGTTCTGCTGGGAATTAAAGCCTGTATTGGAAGCAATCTCTTTTACCGGTTTACTGGTAGTTATAAGCAGCTCTTTGGCCTTTTCTATCCGGTACTGGTTTAAATAGTCCACAAAATTAATTCCAAAGCTCTCTTTAAAAAGCCTGCTTAAATAGCTGGTGGTAGTTTTGCACTGTTCTGCCAGCAGATTCAGGGAAAGATTTGGGTCTGCATAGCACTCTTCAATGCAGCGTTTAGCCCGAATTAAATACTTATGCTGTTGCTTTAGATATTTTTCTGACAGAAGATTTACGGCAGCTGTACAAAACGGTACCATATACTCCTGCATACAGGCAGGATTCTCTGCGCATTGGGAGGGATAAGGGTCCGGATCAAAGAGGAATGCGTATTCCTTTTCTTCGGCTTCCGTAATGCGGTAGGAGGCAAGTGTATTTACAAAAGCAAGACGGTAATATTCATAAGCTCTGCATATCTCTTCAGGATTACCGTCGTGAGGCAGGGTATGGCAGATATGGAGTGCCTTTTTTAAAGCTGTGTCAGTATCCCCTTTCATAATTAACTCTAAGATTGATTTCATCTGCAGCTGGAAGAAATGATGGTTGAACTTTACAGAGTCTTCCTCATTGCGCACTGTTTTTTCATTGGTCTTTTTTGAAGGGTATTTCTGCCTGGCCAGTCTTTCCAGGCTTTCCTGATAAGAAAAGGACACATTCTGAATAGAACTGCATTTCGGACCAATCTCCAGTAATACACCGTTACTCCGGCCATCGTTGGATTGAAAAAAGGCTTGTTCCAGCTTAATTTCAAAATTCGTAATTTTACTATATCCAAGGTCTGCTATAAACTGAATGATCACTGCATAAAGGGATTCATCGATCTGTTGCAGTACATATCTGCAGATACCATCTGAATTCCGTTTAAGAATCTGCTTTAAACTGTCAGCGAGATGGTTTTTCAAAATTGGATCAACAAAATCCTGCAAAGTGACTGTGATCACTTTGCATGGATCTTCTGTATTTAAAGGACTGCCTATATTTGTAAGTATGCTTTGAATATAAGGGAGATCCATTGGTTTTCCGTTCAACAAATCAAAATAAAATTCCTTGGAAATTTTTGGAATCATATTACTTAAAATATAATCCAGCTGATATTTATGATTGGATATCTTTAAAAAACTTTCTGTTAAATAGTCCCATTCATTCTTGCTGTCAGCATTGTTACCACTGCTTTCCTCTAATGAGATCATTTTCTTTAATTTCTGTACAGGCATATAGCTTAAGTAGAGAACGCACACCGACAAAAGACTGCTTAAAATTAAAATCAGGGCAAAATAAGGGAGAGAATTCATGAATACCATACGTGTGGAAGGCATGAAGGCCGTATCATCAACCAACAGAACCAGATTAATTCCGGTCTGATCAGACTGACAGAAATAATAGTGCTGATTGTCGGAATATATGGTATTTCTGCCTTCTTTTATATACCCCGGTATCAGATCAGTCAAACCTTCTGGCACCCTGTCATAATTAAGCGTACCGGGAAAGAGCGGATTAAAATCATTATCATAGGCCAGAAGGTGGCTATAGGATGTCTGGGCGGCTTCCAGTGCATCAGAAAGAACAGAAGACTTCATCTTCATAAACAGAGTTCCCAAACCTTTTTCCCCATTTAAGGGAAAGTCCCTCACCATATAAACTCTGTCCTTATAAATTTCAATGGAGGTGGTGCGTCCGCTTTTCAGCAGAACAGTGGAAGGGCGGGAGGCAAAGTGCCTGTTTACCAGATCTCTCTCCCGAAAAAAGTCAAGGGAACATTTTTCATAGGTAGATGTAAGAACCTGATTGGTTTTTCTTATGTAGAGATAAATTTCTTCCATTCCTTCTGTTTCCTGGCAGTAACCGTTTAGAACTGACCATACCTGATAATTGGCTACAGAGTCTAAGGGCTTTGGAGTCACGACGGAATCCACAATGCTTGCATCATAGGTAATATGAGTCAGGGAGTTGTGAAAACCGGAAAATAACGTATCCAGTGTCTTAATGGAAACTTCCAGAGTGTTGGTGTAGATCAGGTTATTATTTTTTAGAAAGGTGGCCGTAGTCTGGTGGTTGACTACCATGGATACCACTGCCATTAAAATTCCGCTGAAAGCAGCCATTACAGTAAAAAGCTGTGTCAGAAGTTTTTTGTTCCGGAATTTACGTAAGATGTCTTTTAAATTATGATTCATGTATGATAGCCCCTCCCAGGTGTAGAAAATTATGTAAATGTAACAAAAATAAGTATATAAGATTTAAAGATTGATAACAAGTGCTGAAAGAAGTCTATCTTTTGATAAATTTTGTTCTATTAACAAATATTATCTTTTCAGGGCAAATAATGGAAACCAGTTGAAGAATGGGATATTTACAGTCTTCATACAAGTAAGCTATACTCACCATACAGCAACGAGCTCGGTTTGGTGTGAATTTGTATGGAGAAAGGGAAAGAACATTATGAGAAAAAGAATTATTTGCTGTCTGCTGGCGGCTGTCCTGGGGGTTGGCACACTGTCAGGCTGCGGGGGCGGCACAAAAAGCAGTACCCCGGGAACCAATGGGGCGGGCGGTACGGAAACCTCTGCAGGTAAAAAAGAAGGCGGAGAGAATGTTGTGACATTTTCCATGTCTGAAGATGTCTACACATGGGATCCCATGGGACAGCCAGTTGTTCCGTTTTACAGCATTCAGCTTCTGATTTACGATATGCTGGTTCGTACGGACCACGCAGGAAATTATGAACCAGGTCTTGCCACAGAATGGAGTGTATCCGATGACGGTCTGGACTGGACTTTTAAATTAAGACAGGGAGTCAAATTTCATAATGGAGAAGACTTCAATGCGGACTCAGTAAAGGCAACTCTGGAACGAGGTGCGTTTAACAATACCTTAAATATGAATTTCCTCTGGTCTGATATTGAATCTGTGGAAGCAGCAGACGAATATACAGCTGTTGTACATTGTAAGAAGCCAATCGGTGATATGCTCAACCAGCTTACCTATATGCCCATGCTTCCGGCAAAGGCTTTGGCAGAGCAGGGAGAGGATCTGTTTAAGACAAGCCCTGGTACAGGTCCATGGAAATTTGTCAGCTGGGATCCGGGTAATGAAGCCGTATTCGTAAGAAACGATGATTACTGGGATTGGGGTAATCAGAAATCCAATGTGGATAAAATCATATATAAACCAATAGCGGAAGACACCACCCGTGTATCCAGTATGAGAACCGGTGAATTTGATTTGATATCTAACATTCCCCCAGATCAGGTGGATGTACTTTCCGGAACAAATGGAGTTACGGTGGATTCAAAGCCAGGTACAACCATCAGTTGGATGGCTCTTCAGTCGGGAGAGGGAAAACCCTTTGCAGATAAAAATGTGCGCCTTGCCCTGACCCACGCCATTGACCGTAAATTAATAGTGGAAAGCATACTTGGTTCCGGTTCTCCTGCTTACTGGCCTGTAATGGAAGGCGTTACAGGGTACGATAAGGATTTGGAAAGCAAATACAACCAGTATGATCCAGAGCTTGCGAAGAAACTTCTAAAAGAAAGCAGCTACAAGGGAGAAGAAATCTATTTCATGGCTATTGATGGAAAGGTACCCCGTACAAAAGAGGTGCTTCAGGCAGTCATGTCCATGATGACTGAAGCAGGATTTAATGTAAAACTGGAAATCATGGAAGGCGCTACGTTTGTAACTAAGCGCTCAGCCGGAGACTATGATATTGCATTCTCCAATGTATTTTACAACAACGGTTCTCCATGGAGACATATGATTACACACTGGCTGTCTGATTGCTGCAATACTCAGCTTGAAAATCCTGAGATCACGTCCCTGTTAACAGAGGCCAGACAGACCATTGACAGAAGCAAGCAGGATGAGTTGTTAAAGCAGGCGTTTACATTGATGATGGAAGACGGAGGCCGTATGTGCTACTTCATCAATCTGGATACCATCAATGCCTATTCCAATAAGCTGAGCGGAGTGAAGCTTTACAACGACACTATTATTGACCTTTCAAGAGTCATGAAAAACTAATCTATAACCAGGGGGTAATGAAATGCAGAATTTCATGCAGTTTATGGTAAAAAGACTGCTGTCAGCAGTTATCGTGCTGTTTGGCGTATCCATTGTAGCCTTTGGACTTATGCGTCTCGCCCCGGGCAATCCGGCAGCTCTTATGCTGCCGGATAATGCCACAGTGGAGCAGATTGCAGCCGTAGAAGCGAAAATGGGATTGAATAAACCGTTGATTCAGCAATACTTCATTTACATTGGGGATGTTCTCCATGGAAATCTGGGTACATCTATTTTTTTTAACCGTTCTTGTGGGGAACTGATATTCGGACGGCTTCCGGCAACTGGTTTACTGACCTTTGCTGCAGTAGTTGTATCCATTTTAGTCAGTTTTCCCATGGGAATTATATCGGGAATTAAGAAGGGATCAGCAATTGATTTTTTCTCCATGGTATTTGCCCTTTTAGGAATGTCCATGTCCCAGGTCTGGCTTGGGCTTCTCTTTATCCTGTTTTTCGGGGTTTATATGGGAGTGCTTCCCACACAGGGATACGGTTCCTTCCGGAATCTGATTCTTCCGGCACTCACCCTTGGGCTTCCCCTGGCTGCTTTAGTCACAAGAATGCTCCGTTCCGGAATGTATGAGGTACTGGAAGAGGATTACATTACAGCCACAAAGGCAAGAGGAATCGGTAATTTTAAGATCTATACCAGATATGCTTTAAAAAATGCGCTGCTTCCTACTATTACCATCATTGGTATGCAGATCGGACAGCTTCTTGCAGGGGCGATTATAGTGGAACAGGTATTTGGCTGGCCGGGGCTTGGAAGTCTGACTGTAAAAGCCATTAACATGAGGGATTTTCCACTGATTCAGTCTATTCTGCTTGTGACGGCTTCCCTGTTCGTAATCATTAATATATTGGTGGACATCATCTACGTGGCTGTTGATCCGCGCATGAGTCTGAATTAGGGAGGAGAGAACATGAAAAAAAGTGAATTACTTCGAAGGATGAGAAAATCAAAATTCTTTGTGATTGGGCTGGTTATCGCAGTTTTTGTAACTCTGGCAGCTTTCACTTCTCCGCTGTTTGTGGTTCATGATCCCATACAGTCGGATTTAAGAAAACGACTGATTTCACCGGAATTCCTTGCAAACGGAATCAACGGATACATATTGGGCACAGATGCCCTTGGACAGGATATTTTTACAAGACTGGTTACGGGTTGCCGCATCTCTTTGTTAATTGCAGCAGCAGGAGTGCTGATCCCTGCTTTAATCGGAACGGCTCTTGGAGCGATTGCCGGATTTTTCGGGGGCACCATCGATAATGTAATCATGCGTATCTGTGATATACAGCTGTCCATTCCAACCATGGTACTTGCAATTACCGTTATGGCAATCTTCGGCAACAGCGTACCCAATCTTTTACTGGTTCTTGCCATTGTGGGCTGGACCTCTTATACAAGGGTGGTGCGGGGAAGCGTAATGGGAATCCGCAACAGCGAATTTATCCAGGCATCAAGAGTGCTTGGCGCTTCCAATGCCAGGATACTGATCACCCAGGTTCTTCCCTGCGTACTGACTCCGCTCATTATCTTAATGAGCCAGCAGATCGGATTTGTCATTTTGACGGAGGCAAATTTAAGCTTTCTTGGTATGGGAGTTCCCCTTCCCAATCCGTCTCTGGGTTCCATGATTGCAGATGGCAGAGAATATATCGCCACTGCACCCTGGACGGTGGTTGTTCCGGGAGTCACATTAATGATCATTGTACTGGCATTTAACTTCCTTGGTGACGGAGTACGCGACATACTGGATCCCAAAAACAAAGATTAAGGCTGGAGGCGACAACATGGCACCATTGTTGGAAATAAAAGATTTGCATGTAGAATATAAAACCGGGCGGGCAACCGCAAAGGCACTGAATGGAATTAATTTAACCATTGAGCGGGGAGAAGCACTGGGACTTGTGGGAGAGACTGGAGCCGGTAAGACAACCATTGCCTTATCTGCCTTAAAGCTTCTTCCAAGAGAAGTGGGCAACATAACCGGAGGTTCCATACTTTTTGATGGAAGATCGGTTCTTGATATGAATCACAAAAGCTTAGAGGAGATGAGAGGAAATAAAATATCCATGATATTCCAGAATCCCTTAAGCTCCTTAAATCCATTATTTACTGTTGGAGAACAGATTTCCATGGTAATCAGAAAGCATGAAAAGCTAAGTAAAAAAGAGGCTGGAAAAAGAGCGCAGGAACTTTTAGAACTGGTAGGCATTGCAAAGTACCGTTTGGATGATTTTCCCCATCAGTTTTCCGGCGGTATGAGACAGAGAGTGGGCATTGCAGCAGCTCTTGCCTGTAATCCGGAGCTTTTAATTGCGGATGAACCCACCACAGCACTTGATGTGACCATACAGGCACAGATTTTAGAGCTGATGAAGGAACTGCAGAGAAAACGTTCCAGCTCCCTGCTGATGATTACCCATAATCTTGGAATTATTGCAGAACTTTGCCAGAAGGTTGCTGTCATTTATGCCGGAACCATTATCGAATACGGCACTGTGGAAGAAGTCTTTACAAATCCCAGGCATTGGTATACAAAAGGGCTTTTAGGTGCCATTCCAAATTTAAGCGGACCCAGAAACCGTCTGGCTTTCATTCCGGGAAATGTGGCAAATGCCTGTTTACTGCCTGCCGGCTGTAAATTCCATCCCCGCTGTAATTCCTGTACTGACCGCTGCAGGAAGGAAGTGCCGCCGCTTCAGGAATACGGGTCAGGTCATCTGGTGGCCTGTTTTGAGAGGGAGGAAGCAAATTAATGGAGAAGCAGAATCTTCCGGTGATTGAAGTCCGGAATTTAAAGAAACATTTTAAAGTAAAAAACAAAGGAGTTCTTCATGCTGTTGATGGTATCAGCTTTTCAGTCATGCCAGGAGAAACTCTGGGACTGGTGGGTGAATCCGGCTGCGGAAAGTCGACAGTAGGAAATGTAATCATGAGGCTTCATAAAGCAACTGCTGGAGAAGTCCTTTATAAGGGAAGCAGCGTTTTGGACTCCAAAGGCGATGAAAGCATGGATTTCAGAAAGAAAATCCAGATCATTTTCCAGGATCCCTATTCCTCGTTAAATCCAAAAAAAACCATTCAAAGCATTATGGAGGAGTCCTATCGGATCCATAACCTCTGTTCAGGAAATGAACGGAGGCAGAGGATTGAAGAGATCATTGAGCTTTGTGGACTGGAGAAATATGTACTGGATAAATATCCCCATGAGCTGGATGGAGGAAAGCGTCAGCTGGTAGGGATCGCCAGAGCATTATCTTTAGGACCGGAATTTATCGTCTGTGATGAACCGGTTTCTTCTCTGGATGTATCAATTCAGGCTACAATTATTAATCTGCTCATGGATCTGCAGAAAAAGATGAATTTATCCTTCCTGTTTATTTCTCATGATTTAAGTGTGGTAAGGCATATTTCCCAGAAAGTGGCAGTGATGTATTTAGGGCAGATTATAGAGATGGCGCAGACTGACGAAATATTTGCCAATGCGCTTCACCCCTATACCATCGCCTTGCTGTCAGCAGTTCCAAAAATAAATTTTAAAGAAAAAACAAGCAGGATTGTACTGACCGGAGATGTACCCAGCCCCATTAATCCAGGTGATGGTTGCAGATTTGCGCCCAGGTGCTTTTTATGCAGAGATATCTGCAAAACCCAGAAGCCGGATTTAAAAGAAGTGGAACCAGGCCACTATGCAGCCTGTCATTTCTATGAAGAATCAAGGGAAAAAGCCAGAGAGCTGGAAGGAGGAAATGATGGATACAAAAATCAGTGACATTCAGGTAATACTCACGGCACCGGAAGGGATTAATCTGGTGGTTGTAAAGGTAATAACCAATCAGCCAGGGCTGTACGGGCTTGGCTGTGGGACTTTTGCCTACCGTCATCTGGCAGTAAAGACGGTAGTGGAGGAATATCTAAGGCCGCTTCTTACAGGCAGAGAGGTGGACCGGATCGAGGATATCTGGCAGCTTATGCACCAGAATGGGTATTGGAGAAACGGACCAATAGAGAACAATGCAATTTCCGGGGTGGATATGGCATTATGGGATATTAAGGGAAAGATGGCAGGCATGCCGGTATACCAGCTGTTTGGCGGGAAATGCAGGGAGGGAATTCCCGTTTACCGCCATGCAGATGGAAAGGATGCACACGAAGTGTGTGAAAATATCCTGCGTTATAAAGAAATGGGTATTACTAGTATCAGGTGCCAGTGCGGTGGTTATGGAGGAGACAGCTATGGAACTGTTCCAGCTACCGCTCCTAAGGGAGCTTTAAGCGGTGTGTATCTGGATTCCAGAGAATATATCCGCAATACGGTCAAACTTTTTGAAGACATCAGAAATCAGATTGGATACGATATGAATCTGGTTCATGATGTTCATGAACGAATTGCTCCAGTAGATGCTATTAAGCTGGCAAAATCGCTGGAACCTTATGACTTATTCTTCCTGGAGGATCCGGTTTCCATTGAGCAGCTTCCCTGGCTTAGAAATTTGCGGGAACAGACAAGTATTCCCATTGCAGAGGGAGAGCTGTTTAATAATTCTGTGGAATGGAAGCAGATAATCGCAGAACACTTAATTGATTTTATCCGGGTTCATTTAAGTCAGATCGGAGGCATTACCCCGGCGAGAAAGCTTCAGATCTTTGCCGAGCAGTATGGGGTAAGAACGGCGTGGCACGGACCGGGAGATATGTCACCCATTGCCCATGCAGCCAATATTCATTTAGATCTTTCTGCACCAAATTTCGGTGTACAGGAGTGGTCAGGAATTGAGCCGCCAAACTTTGTAATTCAGGACCTAAAAGGCCCAAGGGGAGCGCTTTTAGAGGTATTTCCCGGACTTCCGGAATTTATTGACGGCTATGTGTATGCCAATGATAAGCCAGGTCTTGGAGTTGATATCAATGAAAAAGAAGCTGCAAAATATCCATGCGAAAATACCGTTGTCACCTGGACTCAGACCAGGCGCAGAGATGGTGCGCTTCAGACCCCTTAATTAATAGCAGAAGAAACAAGGAGGAAACAACAATGAAGTCTTGTGTAATTACCAGCCCGTTTCACTATGAGATTCGTGAAATTCCCATACCAGAACCAGGTGATAATGAAGTGTTAATTCAAATGAAATCAGCCGGAGTATGCGGTAGCGATTTACATATCTACAGAGGAGAGAACCCCTGTTCTACCTATCCTCTGGTACCAGGTCATGAAAATGCTGGAATTGTGGCCAAAACAGGTAAAAATGTTACAAATGTCAAAGTGGGAGACCACGTAGTAGTGGACTTAATTATCACCTGCGGTGAATGCTATCAGTGCACCCATGGAAGAGAAGAAGTATGCGAACATGTGCTGGTGAGAGGCAGCGGTACTGACGGAGGCTGGAGAGAGTATTTTACAGCACCCGAAGATGATGTATATAAAATAGAAGATTCCATTCCATGGAAAGACGCTGCCTTAATCGAACCGATTGCCATAGGAGCCCACTGCACCAGACGGGGAAGAATTGAGCCTGATGATACAGTATTTATTCTTGGAACCGGAACCATTGGAACTATTATTCTTCAGGCCTGTAAGGTAATCGGAGCAAAGGTGATCTGCTGTGATATTGACGATGATTCTTTAATCCGTGCAAAATCCTTTGGAGCAGATGAGACAATTAACAGCAAAACAGAGGATATTGCTGAAAGGATAGCCCAGATTACCGGCGGACATGGCTGTACGGCGGCATTTGACTCCGCATGTTTTCCAGGAAGTCTCACCCTTCTCTTACAACCGGGAATCGTATGCAACGCAGGCAGAGTGATTCCCATGGGATTTTCAGATAAACCAGAGAGTTTCAGTCAGGCAGATATAAACAAGCGGGAACTTGACATTATTGGAAGCAGAATGAGCGCCTATCAGTTTCAGCCTGTAGCAAAGAACATGGCAGAGGGGAAATACCAGTTGGAAGGTCTCGCCACAACTTTTGTGAAATTCAGTGAGATTGATCAGGTATTTAAGAACATGGAAAATCCGGATCCGGCAGTGAAAAAGACCGTAATACTATTTGATTAGGGAGGAACAGACATGATATCCAGTAAATTTGATGTAACAGGAAAGCATTGCATTGTAACAGGAGGCGCTCAGGGATTATCCAGAGGAATGGCCGAAGGTCTTTTGGAAGCCGGCTGTAAAGTGGTACTGATCGATGTACAGGAAGACAAACTGAAACAGGTTGTAAAGGAATACCAGGATAAAGGTTATGAAGCCTACGGTGTAGCGGGAAATCTGGCAGACCGCCAGGATATAAACCGAATTTTTGCAGAATCTATGGATATTTTAGAAGGAAAGCTTGATGTGTTGATTCCGGCTGCCGGAATTCAAAGAAGACATCTTCCTGAGGAATTTCCCATGGAAGAATGGGATCTGGTGGTGGATATTAATTTAAACCATGTGTTCATTATGATACAGAAAGCGTTAAAGGTTATGCTTACACAGTCAACTGGCGGTAAGATTATCACCATTGGTTCCATGGTTACCTGGTTTGGTGGCACTACCGTACCTGCTTATACTGCAACAAAAGGTGCTGTCTCCCAGCTGACAAAGAGTCTGGCTGTAGACTGTGCAGGGCGGAATATTAACATTAACTGTATCTGCCCAGGCTATATGGATACCGAGATGTGTGCCAATATGACCCAGGCGAGAAAAGATGAATGTACCGTAAGAATACCGGCCGGCAGATGGGGAACGCCGGAAGATTTAAAGGGACCGGTACTTTTCCTGGCATCATCTGCATCTGATTATTTAAACGGAACTGCTATTCCGGTAGATGGCGGATATCTTGTAAAATAGTGTGATTACATAATAAAGAAGAAGCTACAGACCGTTAACGGCTGCAGCTTCTTCTTTATTATATATATGAAATCCCTGGATTCAGGAATGCAATATTGACAAATTCATTAACATTTTTTAGGTTGAGCCGGCAAAGAAGCTTTTCAGAGCAACTCTGCCGACTTAGAAAACATATGTATGAAAGCGCTCTGACCACTTTGTGGGATCTTTCATGTTTATGATATTATCATACATGGAAAATGTGAAGGAATTTTGACCAGGATCTAAAAATAGTATGAAAACAATGAAGAAATTATGACAGAATTTGGTACAGTAACAGAAACCTCTTTGCAGATACTATCATATAGTAGAAAAATTCCCATTAAGCAAAAACAGTATTGCCTGAAAGTGAAAAATATGGTATTTATATAGTGTTAGTTAAAACTAACCAAACAACCCATACGAATAGGCTGTTACAGTTTTTGAATGATAAATGGGAAACAAATTTCATGATGGAGGTATGAATATGTTACTGGAAAGGCATTTAATTGAATATTGTTCCCCAACCCTGGCTTCTTTGAAAACCGCAAATCTGTTTAATCATTCATTTACTTCAGAAGATGAACTGCGCTGCCAGCTGGAATATTTAAACCTGCAGCTGGGAGAGAAAGGCATATCATTGATTGAATTATACAGACGCGGGAATAAGGCTCTGATTTATGTATATCGCAAGTCTCATTTAATGAAGGATTTAAACAGGCCGGGAGTAAGCAGATTTTTAAAAAATTACGGTTACGAAGAAATGGATGTGGATCATGCCCTGGACAGATTAAAAATCCGCCTGAAAGAAGAGGGGGGCTTTCCTCATGAGATCGGATTATTTCTTGGGTATCCCCTGGGAGACGTAATTGGTTTTATTAAAAATTCAGGAAAGAACTGTAAGTGCTTAGGCTGTTGGAAAGTATATTGCAATGAATGTGAAGCGGTGAAAACCTTTGCCAGATATCAAAAATGCAGAACTATTTATTCTCGGCTCTGGAGAAATGGAAGATCAGTCTGGCAGCTTACAGTAGCTGCTTAAGCATATAAAAAGGAAAGAAAGAGGTAGGATAAGATGAGTAAAGTCGCAGTTGTATATTGGAGCGGAACCGGTAATACGGAAGCTATGGCAAATAAAGTACTGGAAGGTGCAAAAGCTGCAGGTGCAGATGCTTCTTTGTTTACCGCTTCCGATTTTGGAGCAGATCAGATGGATGATTACGATGCTGTAGCCTTTGGCTGTCCTTCCATGGGAAGTGAAGAATTAGAGGATGGCGAATTTGAACCGATGTTTAAGAGCTGTGAGGCGAAACTCAGTGGAAAGAAGATTGCTTTATTCGGCTCTTATGGCTGGGGAGATGGTGAGTGGATGCGCAACTGGGAAGATTCCGTAAAATCTCTTGGTGCAGTTCTGGTTCATGACAGTGTGATTTGCAACAATGAGCCTGATGATGATGGGGCAGCCCAGTGTGTGGAGCTTGGAAAGGCACTTGCATAATAGAAAAGACATGGGTATGAGACGTTAACAAAGTCCTGCCCATGTCTTTTTTTAATGCAAAAGATATTAATATCTCAACAAAAAAACTGAGTTTTCTAATGGAAAACTCAGTTTTTTACCTATGACCTATCCGGGAATCGAACCCGGGTTTCCGCCGTGAGAGGGCGGCGTCTTGACCGCTTGACCAATAGGCCGTTTCCCTGTCATCTCTGACAGCTCCATTATAATATCACAGGTATACCCGTTTGTCTACTCTTTTTTCGAAAAAATAAAAAAATTGTCAAAAGCAGATTTTTTATGTTATACTTTGCAATAGAAAAAAGGAGGCTTAAGATAACGTATGGAACGGAAAAATCGGGAAATTCAGTATGATTATCTGCGGGTAATTGCAGTTATTGCAATTATTATGGTGCATTCCATTCCTGCCCAGGCAGCCAATAATGCGCAGCGGCTTTTTAGTGCAATGCTTATGCCTGTGCTTTTGTCTTTTGTAGGAATCTATTTTATGCTCAGTGGTTTGTTTATTCTTGATTATGGTACAGAGAACATCCTGGCATTTTATAAAAAACGGTTTCGCACCATTGTGATCCCATTTGGTTTCTATACCGGAATTTATTATTTCTATTACAATGTATACCTGGGGCAGGAGAAGCTTGGGTTCTTCCCGCATATCAAAGCATGGCTTTTTGGCTGGCTGACAGAAACTACGCCCATGGCCCCGCACATGTGGTTTATGTACGTGATTCTGGGGTTGTATTTGTGTGCGCCATTTTTATCACGAATGCTAAAGGCTATGACAGATTATGAGCTGAGGATTTTTCTGTTCATGATTCTTATTATTCAGACTCTGTTTGTTTATCTGCAGCCGCTTGGTTTTTTACCAGGAGAGTTTTTTCAATATATCATATTTAAAGGCTGGCTGATTTACTTTGTGCTTGGCTATACATTAAAGCGTTTATATCAGAACAGCAGGTATTTTCCTTTCCTGGCAGCAGGATTTGCAGGATTTGCGCTGACCATGATTCAGAAGTTTTTTACACCTGGATTTACACCCGGTATTCATGATCTGGCACCCACTATGATAGCTATGGCATCAGCTGTCTTTCTGTTTTTTGAACGATATGGAACGGTATCATTCCCTGGCTTTACAAACGCCTGCGGATTGATCAGCAGACACAGCTATGGTATATATTTAATCCATTATCTGGTGTTGGGACAGTTCTCCGCTGCAATTATAGAGAAAACATGGATCAGACATTTTTATATTCCTAAAATTATCTGCCTGACGGCAATGACATTTTTCATTTCTCTGGTAATAGCCTGGTTATTGGATGAAACGGTAATGAAACTGTTAAAAAGGATTCCGCAACTGATATGGAGACGGAGAAATAACAGATAAAGGAGAACAATAATGGCAAATAAAAGCAGTTGTGAATATTGTATGTATTATCAATACAACGAAGAGTATGAATATTATGAGTGTGGCATTAATTTAGACGAGGATGAGATGATGCGTTTTTTAAGTGATTTCCATCAGAGCTGCCCCCACTTTAAATATGGTGATGATTATTCTATTGTAAAGAAGCAGATGTAAAAAAAGCCCCCCTAAAAAGGGAGGAGCCGGTATCCCCTACGAGGAATACCGGCAATTATGAAAAAAATTCTTATCTCAAAGTATGTTGGCAACATCTTTTTCTGATGATTTAAGTATATGAGTAAAATATGAAGAGAGTTTGTCCGGCATGTAACAATATTGTGACCAGAATGTGAACAATAACAGGAAAACGGCAGCCTGTAAAAGGACTGCCGTTTTTTGTGCCTTAATATAATCAGGATTCCTGAAAATGATAGTTGTCCAACAACTGGTTTTTCATGTTCCAAAGCGGCTTAGACAGGTCAACGTGAACCTCATGAGGATTAACTAGACGCCTTGACTCATCCCAGAGGGTATCAAGCTCTTTTTTACAATAAGCCTGGATATCCATTACAGCAGGGGATTCATAGACGCACTTGCCTTTCTGGAATACAGGAATCAGTAAATCCCTCATGGTATAAGTATTTGGTGCGAGGTGTGTCTTTTTCCATGTCTCAATCGGATCAAAGAGAAGAAGTGAATGGTTTTCATCGTATACTTCGCCTTCCAGACATATTAAATCAGCAATAATCTTGCCTGTTTCCCTGCTGTAAATTCGTTTGATCTCTTTATTGCCAGGGTTGGTGATCTTTTCCGCATTTTCTGAAAGTTTAATCTTAGGATTAAATTCTCCAGTCTTCCGGTCCATAACAGCTGCCAGTTTATATACTCCTCCAAAAGAAGGACAATCCTTGGAGGTGATTAAATTAGTACCCACTCCCCAGGAGTTTATGGTTGCGCCCTGGATCTTTAAGCTGTTGATCAGAGTCTCATCAAGGTCATTGGAGGCAGAAATAATGGCATCAGGAAATCCTGCTTCCGTAAGCATTTTCTTGGCTTTTTTGGAAAGATAGGCAAGGTCTCCGCTGTCTAACCGGATTCCATAACTGGTCAGTGGAATATTTGCTTCTTTCATCTCCTTGAAAACTTTAATTGCATTGGGAACACCGGATTTTAGCGTATCGTAAGTGTCTACCAGCAGAATGCATGCTTTTGGATAAAGCTTTGCGTAACTGCGAAATGCAGAAAGCTCGTCAGGAAAGCTCATGATCCAGCTGTGTGCATGAGTCCCCCTAACCGGGACGTTAAACATCTTTCCCGCCAGGACATTGGAGGTTCCCACACAGCCTCCGATCATGGCAGCGCGGGCACCGTAGATACCGGCATCTGGTCCCTGGGCACGGCGCAGACCAAATTCCATAACTCCGTCACCTTCCGCAGCAAATACGACTCGGGCGGTCTTTGTGGCAATCAGGCTTTGATGATTAATAATGGTGAGCAGCGCCGTCTCTACCAGCTGGGCTTCCATAATTGGAGCGATTACTTTTACCAGAGGTTCTCTGGGAAATATGACGGTTCCTTCCGGTATGGCGTAAATATCTCCGGAAAATCTAAAATGAAGCAGGTATTCTAAAAAGTCTTCCTCAAACAGTCCGGTGGATCTTAAATAGTCCACATCCTCACTGTTAAATTCCAATTCTTTGATATATTCAATCGCCTGTTCCAGACCAGCGCAGATCGCGTACCCGTTTCCGCCCGGGTTACTGCGGTAAAAGGCATCGAATATTACGGTCTCGTTGGCATCTTTCTCTTTGAAGTAACCCTGCATCATGGTTAACTCATAGAGATCTGTTAATAAAGTTAAATTGCGCTGGCTCATAGTTTTTCTCCTTTTTACAAATCCTTTTCGCACATTATACCATATGTTTACAAAAAAACAATTGCATTGATAAAAATATAACAATGTCATCTGACAATGAATTAACAATTAAAGTGTATTAATAGAATAAATTATCAGAATAAACATACACAATTAGTAAATAGAAAAATAAAAGATTAAAATTCTATAAAATAACTTGCAAAATAAAACGCTATGCATTATAATAATATCATCTACAAAAGATTAACAGTTACACTCTTTTTTCTAAAATAATTCATAAGAAAGAGCCAAAGGAGGTCGATTCCACCAAAAACAGTTGTAACGCCTGTTGACTGACAAAGTGCTCAGGCAAAAGATAAGACGTTTCCCCACTTTATAAAAGCCAGTGGATTCCAGCAGTTAAGCTGACATGGAAGATGGCAGAAGGGTCCGGCAATTCATTGACGTGCCTATGATTGGTCAGAACTATATTAAAGTAATTTCGCTGGTTATTTCCAGCGATCCAAACCCAATGGTTCCCTGACAAGATAGAAGAATGAAAATAAGAAGCAGAGTAATTGAGATTGCATAAGGGATCAGTAAGGGAAGCGAAAACAAGTTCATATAGAGAATCATCCAGAAAAGCAATATCAAAAATCTAAAGAGAGGCATAAGTTAACTAATGGATGAAAACGTGTAGAGCGGGTATCGAATTGAGGAAAGAATTCGGTACCCGCTCTGATTTTGTTTCATAGACATCATCAGAATTTAGAGGCAAATATGTAAATATTAGCACTCAAAATGTACAATTTTGGCGGTTGGGTTGAAATGTACATAAAAAGGATATAGAATGTAAGCGTTTTATTACTACAATATAAAATATCAGAAGAGGGGGGTATTAATGCTTCTTATTGCCATTTGTGATGATAATAAAAGTGATTCAGTCAGAATAGCAAAATTTGTGAAAGGTTATATGAAATCCGTATCAATTCCATTTCAAATTATAACTTTTAAGTCAGGAGAAGAGCTGCTTGATTTTCATGGAAAGTTCGATCTGATATTTCTTGATATTGCCTTAACCGGAATGAATGGGATTCAGATTGGTAAAACAATATGGGAAATGAACCGGAATGTTAAAGTCATCTATACCACTAGTTATAAACAATTTTGCAGACAGGCTGTCAATTATGTTCATGCATTTGCTTTTTTGGAAAAACCCGTTACAAAGATCAATGTGGAACGTCAGCTTCAGGAAATTATACAATACATTCAGGAAGAACCTGGTAAATTAGAGATTATTAATTTTGAAATTATAGAAGTCACAGAGGCTGGTGAATTAGAAAGCAGAATAAAAAGTTTTGAAGTCAAAGATATTTTTTACTTTGAGTATATAAATAGAAAAATAAAAATAAAACTTGAAAAAGAAGAATATTTTTTTATAGATAAAATGAAAAACTTAACAGAAAGGATGAAAAAGTACAATTTTGAAGCCTGCCATCAAAGCATTCTGGTAAATTTAAGACATATAAAAAATATAAAAGGTTACGAAGTCCTGTTAAATAATAATGATAAACTTCCTGTTTCCCAGAAAAAATCAGCGGATTTCAGGAAAAAACTAAATAATTTCATACAGAGTAATGTATAGGAGGAAAAATGGAAAATTATATGATTCTTACATTCGGAACCTTCATTTCATGTATGATTAATATCATTATTCTATTTCAATATATAGAAGAAAGAAATGAACGGAAAATAAATAACCGGTTTTTTAACTTATTATTAAAAACAGCCGCATTTTTTATAGTTGTAATGATAAATGAATTGGGGCACCCAGTCCTTACTATAGTAATCTGGATTGTGCTGTTTAGTTTAATAAATAATATTTTCTATGGCAATGACAATAAAAAATTATTATACCGGATCTTTGAAGTTCCGGTTTTGATTTTAATATTAACTGTTTGCGAAACAGTTGGCGTAGTAATGCTGGAATACATACTTCTGAAATTTCAGATTCACGGGATTCAGCCTGTTATGATCAAAAGTATGGAACTAACTTTTTCCAAGTTAGTTGTCCTCATTGTTTATTATCTGATTATCACCAGACTCTGGCGGGAAGATTTTGCTGTAAAGTATACAATTACCCAATGCCTGATACAAGTAATCATTATATTGTTCAGTATGACAAATATAGCTGTAATCATCGTGGTAATCCCGAAAATTACAAATGTAAGAGAATATATACTGATACTCATTAATATGGGGTGCATTTTATTTGCTGATCTGTATTTTTTATATCTTGCAAGATTTGTAGAAGAAAACAACCAGCTAAAAGTAAAATTAAAATTGTTGGAGCAGCAGTCTTTGCTGCAGTATGAATTTTATGAAGATCAGAAAGAAAAGTATAATGAGTCTATTATAATACTTCATGATGTATATAAGCGTCTGAATCTGATCGAGGAGATGTATCGGACAAATGATCATAAAGCAGCACTTACATATGCCAAAGAAATAGGAAGATTACTGATTCCGCTGTCTTTGGAGGACTATACCAATAATCCTATTTTAAATGTGATATTAAACGATAAGAAGCGAATTGCCATCTATCATAAAATAAAGTTCAATCTGGAAATAGGCGTTGTTGATCTTTCCTTTATGGAGCCAATTGAAGTAACAACAATATTTGGAAATCTGCTGGACAATGCCATCGATGCATGTGACCAGGTGCCACAGGACAGATTTATCAAAGTTAAGCTAGATAAATTTAATGATTTTACGGTTATAAATATTACCAACAGCACAGCTCCCATAGAAAGGTGGCATCGTGGCAGGCCAGTTTCAAAAAAAGGAAAAAATCATGGAATTGGTCTTTTGAATGTGGAAAATATAATTAAAAAGTATAATGGAAGTATGGTTTTGGAAGAAGAAAACAGGATCTTCTCCTGTAAGATAATATTTAATTAAGATATATTATTTGCTGAAAAGAAAGCACACGGACTGGTATAAAAAAAGTTCGGAGTGCTTTCTTTTTGCTTTCTGATCTTTATTTACACAAGATGTTTCATAATTGAAACATTCAAAAAGTTGTAGATTATACATAAAAACTGTAAGTTGTACGACTTTTGTTGAAAACCACCATAAGAAGTAGGAGAATGTGGCTGTAAACAAGAAATGAGAATAGAAAGGAGCAAATAAAATGAAAAAAATAGCTTTAATAAGCCCTGTAAGAACTGCTGTTGGTTCCTTTAACGGTACTCTTTCAACCTTAAATGCATCAGAACTGGGAACCGCGGTCATTCAGTCCTGTCTGGAACAAAGTAAATTAGAGAGTTCACTTATTGATGCAGTATATCTGGGAAATGTGCTTCAGGCAGGAATTGGTCAAAGCCCTGCCAGACAGGCAGCAGTAAATGCAGGTATCCCGGTTGAGATTCCTGCCTCCACCGTAAATACGGTCTGCGGCTCCGGGCTGCATACAGTTGCGCTGGCATTTGATTCAATTCTGGCGGAACAAAACAGCGTTGTTTTAGCCGGTGGAATGGAAAGCATGTCTAATGCACCTTATCTTTTGAAAAAAGCAAGAAACGGTTACCGATTGGGGAATGGGGAACTGGTAGACAGTCTGGTTACTGATGCTCTTACATGTGCCATAAATCATTATCATATGGGAATTACGGCAGAAAATGTAGCAGAAAAATATAAGGTAACCAGGAAAGAGCAGGATGAGTTTTCTTATAGCAGCCATATGAAGGCAGCAATAGCAAAAAATGCTAAGATCTTTGATAGCCAGATTGTTCCAATAACCGTTAAAAAGAAGAAAGAAGAAATCTGCTTCTTAGAAGATGAACACATCAAAGCAGATACCACATTGGAAAAGCTTTCCGGGTTAAGAACTGTATTTAAAACGGACGGAACAGTTACAGCCGGAAATGCATCCCCAATCAGTGATGGTGCAGCAGCCATGCTTGTGGCATCCGAAGATAAATGCAGAGAGTATGATTTAAAACCAATGGCTTATATCAAAGGCTATTCGCTGGTAGGCGTTGATCCTGCATATATGGGAATAGGGCCGGTAAAGGCAGTTAATACACTTTTGAAAAAGCAGGGATTAACCATTCATGATATCGATTTACTGGAGTTAAATGAGGCATTTGCAGCACAGTCAGTGGCAGTAACAAAGGAACTTGGAGTTGACAAGTCAAAGGTGAATGTTAACGGCGGGGCAGTTGCGATCGGACACCCTCTTGGAGCAAGCGGTGCCAGGATACTGGTTACTCTGGTGCATGAGATGGCGCGCAGATCCGCCCGTTACGGTGTGGCATCATTATGCATTGGCGGAGGGATGGGAATTGCCATGCTGGTTGAA
>SVDS01000043.1 GCA_015057715.1 Paenibacillaceae bacterium | reverse complement strand
AATGTTGGCATTCCATTCACCTCCTGTGATATTGTCTGTGGTTGCTGTCATCTTCAGCTTAATTTACGCACAAAAACGTGACGCGTTTATGCACGCCTAATTATTATATACATATTGTTTTTTTTTGTCAAGGTTTTCTTTTTTAGATATAATTGCAAAAAAATGGACCGCTGTAATGAAATTTTACGGCGGTCCTGTTTTTTTAATTTTGTTATTGTTTCAGTTCCTTAAGCTTTTCGTTAATCAGACCATCCATTTCTTCGGTATACTGATCAACGGAAAGTTTTCCTGCAAGAACTTCCACCAGCTTGTCACGAAGATCGCCCTGGACCGCACCGGTTAAAGCCTGATACCCCCACTCTGATCCGGGACGTGATGAGGTTGCAGCCAGTTCCTTTGAAAAGATATTAAAATATTCTTTACCAAAGGCATAGTTTAAACTCTCATTTCCTTTTACCTGAGATAAGTAGCTGTTCTCTTCACAGTACTTTGCATTGTTCTCAGCCTTAGAGATCCATTCAATGAACTCTGCTGCTTCCTTTTCCACTCCGGTGTTCTGGAATGCAGCCAGATACTTTCCTCCCGGTACAGAAGAGCGCATTGCGTCTTTAGGAAGATAGGTCACACCCCAGTCAAAGTCTGTGATCTGATCTTTGTAATTGGCGATCATCCAGCTTCCGGAAAAATGCATTGCCACCTGGCCGGTACGGAATAAGTTGTTTGGATTTTCTGATCCAAGCCAGACAGAGGAGGGAACGATTTCCTCGTCATGAAGATCTTTAAAAAACTGTATGGCATGTTTGTTTTCTTCGGTATTAAAATCGGAAGCATTGAGATCCTTATTTAAAAGACCGCCTCCTGCCTGGTAAAGAAGGGTTGTGAATCGCTGCGGAGATTTATCATATACCAGACCGTATTTGCAGCCGCCTTTTTCCATTACGGTTTTCATGGCTGTCTTCCACTCATCCCATGTCCAGATCTCATCCTCAGACTGGGGTACAGCAACACCGGCCTTCTCAAAAGCTGTTTTATTATAAATAAGTCCGTTAGCCGTTATATCCATAGGCGCAGCCAGCACCTTATCATCAAATACAAATTTTAAGCCTTCACCAAAGCTGTTTACAAATTCATCTTTGTTTGAAACGTATTGCCCCAGATCAACCAGCTGGTTCTGAAACGGTCCTAAATTGGTGAGTCTGGCAATTGCTGGAGCTTCCTTACCATTAATCATGTTCTTAATCTTGCTTTCCAGATCTGAGTAAGGAACCTCAATCAGCTCGATTTTGATGTCTGGATGCTCTTTCATATACGCATCTGCCAGCTTCATGAAAGATTCGCCTTCCTTGTTGTCGCTGAACCAGACTACTTCAAGCTTTTTCTCCTTGCTCTCTGCTTTTCCCCCACCAGAACAGCCTGTTAATGTTCCAAGCGCCAATGCCCCCATAAGCAGCCACGATACCATTTTTTTCATAAAATACCTCTCCTTTGTGATTTAGTACATTCATTTTAACATTTGCAGCAATACAAAAACCTCATATTTCAGACATGAAATCATTCTTTTTTGCTTTCTTTTGACTGCGCATACTTTTTCGGTGTAATTCCAGTCATTTTCTTAAATACTGAGATGAAATGGCTGTCACTGTTATAGGAAAGTGCCAGCGCAACATCGGTAACAGAATGTCCTTCTTTTAGCAAAGCCTTTGCTGCAATGATCTTCTGGTTTGCCACATACTGAGTCAGGGAAAAGCCCGTCTCCTTTTTAAAATAGTGGCTCAAATAATAGCGGTTCATATAAAACCGGCTGGAAATCTCATTTAAATCCAGTCGTTCTTCCACATGAGAAGCAATATACTTCTTTAGCTGTTCAATTCTGTCCCGGTAAAGAACGGGATCTTTAAATTCCTCTTCCTGTTTTTCTACAAATTCCTGAGCCGGTTTATTTTTCTCCCTTTCCATAAAAAACTGGTACATCTCATTAATGGATGCAATCAGCTCCAGTATGGAAAGCTTGATTCTCACTGTTGATTCGGCCCTGTCTCTGTTCTGGGAATGAATGCTCTGCTCTATTTTTTCAAATAGTTTTTCTACTTTCTGAAGATTCTCCCCGCACAAATGAAGACGATGCAGAAAAGGATCAGGTCGGTTTTCAAAAAAGCGGGAGAAGTCGTAATGGAACACCTCTGCCATCATGGTTAACAGCTCCGGCTCAAACATGAGGACATACCTGTAATAAGTTTTCCCCGCAGCACCGCTGGTGCGGTGATACTCCTTGTTGTTAATAAGAAATAAGTCTCCCGATCTTACATGGTACGTGCGGTTTCCAACTTCCATCAAAGCCCCGTCTGTAAGAAACAGAATAATTTCATACTGGTTGTGAAAGTGAAACCCCTGCATAGCCCAGTTTTCAGAGCCTCCATGAAAATAATACAATGAGTCAAATTCTTCAAAAAAAACCCGTTCTTTCATCTCCACAACCAGTCCCTTCTAATGCCAATCAGTATTCATAGCCTCTTGCAGCACCAATATTACAAGTGCCTGTCCATAGGTCATCGGGCAGCATGGGATTGTCTTATAAAATTCTCCGTTAAGCCCGATAGGAGTTCCGTAGGAAACATTTTTAACAGTACCATCTTCATCTATATAATTTAAAAGATTTTTCATTCCCAGCTCAATAAGCTCATGATAATCTTCTTTCTTTAATATTCCAAGGCGCACCCCCTTCATAATTCCATACAGGAATGCAGCACTGCAGGATATCTCTATATAGGAAGAATCATCATCTATAATGGTATGCCATAAGCCGGTTGCGGAATCTGCATACCGTTTCAGTGCTTCTACCTGATTTTTATAAACACTTAAGAAATACCGCTTCAGGCCTTCATCCATAGGAATGTCCTCCAAAAGCTCCATGATGACTATGGTGTACCAGCAGTTTCCTCTTCCCCATAAAACTTTACCGTAGTTATCGTTTCTTTTAAAGTTAAAACCGTGGTAAAACAGCCCCTCTTCTTTATTTAATAAGTATTTGATATGAGAAAGAATCTGATAATTGGCCTCATCATAATAATCTTTCCGGTCAAGAAGCTTACCGGCTCTTGACAGAAATAGCACTGCCATAAACAGTGTATCAATGAGAATCTCATCATCATTGGCACTTCCCGTTATCATATGCTGAAAGCAGCCATCTCCTGTGCGGATCAGCTTTTGATCTTTCATAATCCAGTCAGCCCAGTCTTTGATAAACTCCAGATATTCTGGTTTTCCCGTTCTTTCATATAGATAAGTAAGGGTGAGCATGGGAGAAGTCGTATTCACATTCCGTTCCAGTATTCCCTCCCTGATCCGGTTATCATACCAGTCAATGATGGAGTCGAGAATCTCCTGCCTCCCGCTTACTTCATAATACTTATAAAGACCGAATATTCCCACTCCCTGGGGCCACTCCCAACAATTAAAATTAATCAGGCTGATGGGGTATACTTCTTTCATGCCATTATTTTTTAAAACCATCATTTTCTCTGATACCAGATTTAGTTTCTCTTCTAATGTCTTTAAATCTATCACGTCGTCTTTTTCCTCCATCTGATTGTGCCTTCTACTGTCTGCGGATAATGGTATACAGTTTCCCCGTTGACCTTTAATATGGTTTCTTTCTCAAGAAGATACTCTGTTCCATTTTCATCTGTAACAGACGTGCTGGTTCCGTCCATGGTGATGGCAAGTTTTTTGAAAGCCGAAAAAATATCATCAAGACTTTGGTCTTCTCTTAAGCTGCCTACCCGCACGACCCATACATTATCTCTGCCCTGGCTGATAAATTCCCGGAACTGATTGGGGCCGTGTTCCTGTATGGTAAGTCCCTGAAGGGCTTTTACTGCAATATAGGCTCCGTCCTTTTCCAGCACCAGAACGCCATCTTCTCCCTTATATCGGGAAAATGCACTGATTGGAATGTAAGCATGAGTATACCCAATTCTCTCTTCTTCCTCAATATGAAATCTCAAAACTGCAGTATTTTCAAATTGAGCCCCAAGGGGAAGTACACCGTTACCTGCCCAGAAATTTGGCCTGCCGCTTCCATATGGAAACGCCTCTCCCGGGTGATTGATGAAGACCTGAGCCGTCTCATCAATTGTTGCCTGTAAGATATGCTCCTGATATCCTTTCTCAAATGGCTTAAAACCTACTGCGGTGGACAAAAGAGCACGGCTATTTTTGTAAAGATAGAGATTGACGTGATTTTCGAATCCCTGTGTATTTTCAAAGATCAGTTCTTCCTCTTCGTCTATTACTGCATACTTTTTATACTCCATTGGAGGTTCATAATTTCCAAGTATAAGAGAAATGTAACCGATACAGGCTCTGTTTAGATACCCAGCATTATAAGCAACATAAAGCAGGGAGGTGGTACCCGCATTGTAATTTCCCTTCATCTCCTTTTCATAACTCCTGCCAAAGCTGGTCATTACGGCCCCCTTATGGGCGTTGACCGTCAGAGAATAGAATATCATGTCCAGTGCCTTTTGTGCTTTTTTATGAAGTGGATTATCTTCCTCAGTCAGATTATAAAGGGTGCCAATTCCAAGCACATCCACTGGAATATAGGCGTTGGAATTCCATTCTGTAATAAATTCCCGGAAAAAGTCGTCAAACCATTGATGAAGCAGCTCCTCTCCTCTTGCCTTTACCTCTGCCCCCGTTCTGCCACTGTTGGTAAAAATCCGGTCAGGCAGGTAGGTTCCGGTCAAATACTGACAGCAATGAAAAAGAAGTGCATGATTTTCACTGAAAAACCACATTACATCGTCCCCAGGTTCATCAATCCAGTATCTGTACTGAACCATGGTTTCTTCCAGAGCCTTCTTTAATGTGTCAGTAATACGGCTTGGGAACATACGGTAAATGTAAATCATGATGATAAAATGAAAATCGGAACAGTCTTTTCTGCTTCTCACACCTTCCAGCTCTTCCATCAGAATCGCTTCCGCCCGCTGGCAATCCTGATTCATATAAAGCAAGGTTGCGGCTTTATATGTATTGTCAGGAGCAAAACGAATTACTGCATCCATTGCAAGTTTTCTGCGAATGCTGCTGTCTTCATTCCCGCTTAAGAGGAATTCTTCCCGCACCAGCTGATTTCCGATTTTTCTCTTTATGGAGATTCCCTGATAGGTAAGTACAACAGTGAAATAATAATATCCTGGTGAAATGTCATCAGTATGGAACAGCTCCAGCCCTTTTTGCAAAGGCTCCATGGTATATTTTCTGGTTTTTATAAGCTTCCATGATTGTTCCATTTTTTCTATAAATTCGCCGGGAGTTATTATAACCTCAAGGTCAAGGTTCATATCAAACGGATTGCTAAGATTCATTTTTATAGATTCGCTGATATAAGCCTCTTTATCAAAGCTCATTGCGTTTAACATCTGCTCCATTTTTGTTAAAACGCTTTCATTTACCTCTTCCTTCACTGGAATCAGTATCTTTAAATCGGCTCCTCCCAGACGCTTCATTCGGAAATAGTAATCCGTATCCCGCTCTGCCAGATCATCAAGACACACCACCAGTGAGTTTTCCCCTTTTAAAAGTGGGATGGAAACGGTTGTTTTTTTAACCAGGTTTCTGGTAAATGGTGTGAAATCGCAGATCAGCTGTTCATTTGCCCAGACTGTTAACCCGCCGCAGGTCTCCAGCTCAAAATCTATGGTGTTTGCTACATCAGACCAGAGCGTGGTAAAACCAAACATTCTTAAATAAGTAGGACGGTAATAAAAGCCTGATGCATCGATTCCCGGATTTCCAAATGGGAAATATTGTTTTAGCTTATTGCCCTCTGACAGTTCTTTAAAATCAGGATAACCGGGAACTTCCCGTCTCCGCTCCTCTAAAAATTCTTTCCTGCAGGGATTCTCATGAATGGCAAATCCTTTCTTCAGCCATTCATTGACTCTTCCGCTTAAGGTAGATCTGGTAAATTCCCGGACCTGGGTATGAACCTCGCTTATGAGGAAGCGGTTTACAAATCCTTCCGCAAACAGCGGATATTCCAAGTACTTCATGCTCTCTTTCCTCCCATTTACTCTTTTACTCCTCCGGCTGTCATACCGCCTATGATATGACTTTGCAGTGTTACAAACACAATGATCACCGGAATCATGGATATAACCGACATGGCCAGAAGGCTGTTCCAGTCAACCGAATATTCACCGGAGTAATTTGCAAGCGCAAGCTGTATGGTGTAACGTTCTTTGCTGTTAATCACCAGCTTGGGCCAAAGGTAATCATTCCATCTCCACATAAAGGAGAAAATACAAAGCACAGAGATTACCGGTTTTGCCAGCGGAAGCATAATCCGCAGTAAAATGCTGGTTTCCGACGCTCCGTCAATTCTGGCCGCTTCCATATAGGCATCCGGAATCCCTACGTAATACTGTCTTACTAAAAATACGGCGGTTGGGGAAGCCACAGCTGGAATAATCAGTCCCCATAAGCTGTTGTAAAGACCGGTTGCCACAATAACCTTAAATATGGGAATCATGATAACCTCAAGTGGAATCATCAGCGTGGCCAGTACAATACCAAATAAAATTTTGTCCCCTTTGAACCGGTATTTTGCAAAGGCGTATCCTGACATTACATTTACCACTATGGTGAGGAACGTGGCTGTAACACTGGTAAACACGGTATTGAAAAAATAAATTCCGAAATGGCCTTCTTCCAATGCCTTCTGGTAATTGGAGAAGGAAGGGTTTTTCCCAATCAGGCTTGGCGGCCAGGAAAACAGCTCTCCTGTACTTTTAAAGGAGGAACCAATCACCCAGAGAATGGGGATCAGGAATAAAAAGGTCAGAATCAGCAAAATTGCCAATGTCACTCCGTTTAATAAATATTTTCTGCCTTTAGTCTGCATCCTGCTCACCTCCTTTATTTACCTTAAACTGTACTACTGTAAACATTGCCAGCAGCACGAACAGGATCATGGTCATGGCACTGGCATAACCCATCTGATTTTTTTCAAAACCGGTTTCCTGAATCGTCTGAACCATAAACTTAGTAGCACCTGCAGGTCCGCCCTGGGTCAGAGCATATACCAGCGGATATGTTTTTATGATCGTAACGGTGGATAAAACCAGAACCAGCAGGCTGGTTGGTTTTAGGAGCGGCAGCGTGATATAGCGAAACTGATGGTAGAATCCTGCACCGTCGATGCGCGCCGCCTCATAATAAGTTTCAGAGATAGCCTTAATTCCTGATATGAACATGACCATGTAATAACCGGACATACTCCATGCAGTCACAAAGATTACCACCCCCATGGAATAATTCTGATCCGTCAGCCATTTAACAGGGGAGTGTCCCATTACAGTGAGAAGATAATTAATGACACCGAATTCTTCTCCCAGAAGGAATCTCCAGGTCAGTCCTACTATGATACTGGAAATCATGGTAGGCCAGTAGAAAACAGCCCGAAAGAAATCATTTCCTTTTCTGGCTCCCGACAATAACAAGGCCAGACCCATGGCCGATACATAGACAAGGGGAACCGAAACCCCGGTAAAGAAAATGGTACGGAGAAACGAATTCCAGAATCCCCGGTCCGAAAACAGCTTGATATAATTTTGAATCCCCACAAATACCTGAGGATTTATCCCATCCCACTTTGTCAGTGATATCCACAACCCATTTACTGCCGGAAAGAACAAAAACAGGCCGAATATAATTAAAGTAGGAGCAAGCAACAGATAAGGGAATATATTCCGCTCAAACTTCCTCATTGTTTTACCTCCTTTTTTTATGATTATAGCATTAAAAAAAAGAGAAAAATCAAGTTTAATTATGCAAATATTATAGAATATTGTCATTTCCATAAAAAAACGCCCTGACAGAAAAACCTGTCAGGGCATCTTGATACTTATTCTTCTATTTCACCTTCACTAATGGCTAAAATCTCATCTGCATCATCAAAATTGTCATCAGATAACAGAATCTCATCATCATCAGTTAAAAGGATCTCATCACTTTCCTCACAAGCAGCATCTGTGCTTAAGTTAATGGTACGGTAACGTTTCATACCTGTACCGGCAGGAATCGGCTTACCAATGATAACATTCTCTTTTAATCCGATTAAATGATCCACTTTACCGTTAATGGCAGCTTCAGTCAGAACCTTAGTGGTCTCCTGGAAGGAAGCAGCTGACAGGAATGAATCGGTAGCCAGAGATGCCTTGGTGATACCAAGCATTACCTGCTTTCCGTCTGCCGGCTCTTTGCCTTCGGCAAGAAGGCCATCATTTAAATCATTATAGTCAAGAACGTCCATAGAAGTTCCTGGAAGGACATCGCTGTCTCCGCTTTCTTCTATTTTGATCTTCTTAAGCATCTGTCTTACGATCATCTCAACGTGCTTATCATTAATCTCAACACCCTGCAGACGGTATACACGCTGTACTTCCTGGATCATATAATCCTGTACGGCACGAACACCCTTAATCTTTAAGATGTCATGAGGATTTACACTACCTTCAGTCAGCTCATCGCCAGCTTCCAGTACCTGACCATCCTGCACCTTGATTCTGGAACCATAAGGAATCAGATAAGTCTTTGAATTTCCTGTTTCGTTCTCAGTAATGATAATTTCACGTTTCTTTTTCGTATCTTTAATGGCAACTACACCTGGGAATTCTGCAATGATTGCAAGACCCTTCGGCTTACGTGCCTCAAAAAGCTCCTCGACACGGGGAAGACCCTGTGTAATATCGCCACCGGCAACACCGCCGGTATGGAACGTACGCATAGTCAGCTGTGTACCAGGTTCTCCGATTGACTGAGCTGCAATAATACCAACTGCCTCACCAACCTGAACCGGCTGTCCGGTTGCCATGTTGGCTCCGTAACATTTCGCGCAGACACCCTGATGGGATTTGCAGGTAAGAACGTTGCGGATCTTGATAGAATCACGCCCCATCTTATTGAGCACTTTCATAACGGCTCCCGCACGTTTAGGAGTACACATGTGGTTTGCTTTTACGATTACTTCTCCTGTATCCGGATCTGTAATGGTTTCTGCAATAAATCTTCCTGTGATACGCTCTTCCAGGCCTTCAATGGTTTCCTGTCCGTCTGTGAATGCCTTGATCTCCATAAACGGAATATCTTTCCCTTCACAACAGTCGATCTCTCTGATAATCATATCCTGGGATACGTCTACCAGACGTCTGGTCAGATAACCAGAGTCGGCTGTTCGAAGCGCTGTATCGGAAAGTCCTTTACGGGCTCCATGAGCAGAGATAAAGTACTCCAATACGTCAAGTCCTTCACGGAAGTTTGACTTAATAGGAAGTTCGATGGTGTGACCGGTTGTATCTGCCATAAGTCCACGCATACCTGCAAGCTGTTTGATCTGTTTATCAGAACCACGGGCTCCGGAATCTGCCATCATGTAGATGTTGTTGTACTTATCAAGTCCTGTCAGCAGGTCATGGGTCAACTGATCATCGGTTGTTTTCCATGTGTCAATTACTTCTTTATAACGCTCTTCCTCTGTGATAAGACCACGGCGGAAGTTCTTTGCAATCTGGTCAACCGTAGCCTGGGCATCTGCGATCAGCTTCGGTTTGCTCTCCGGCACGGTCATGTCGGAAATGGATACTGTCATGGCTGCCTTTGTTGAGTACCGGTAACCAATGGCCTTAATGTCATCCAGAGTTTCAGCGGTCTGTACAGCTCCGTGAACGTTAATAACTTTTTCAAGGATCTGCTTACACTGCTTCTTGCCTACATGGAAATCGACTTCCATTAAAAGCTCATTGCCTGGAATGGAACGATCTACGAAACCAAGATCCTGAGGAACAATCTCATTGAATATGAAACGTCCGACTGTGGATTCTACAACTCCGCTTAATACGGTACCATCAGGCATCTTCTTGCTGACTCTTGCCTTAATTCTGGAATGAAGGGTAACTGCCTGGTTTTCATAAGCAAGAATTGCTTCATTAATGCTCTTGAATACCATTCCTTCTCCCTTGGCACCAGGTCTTTCCTGTGTCAGGTAATAGATACCAAGGACCATATCCTGAGATGGTACTGCTACAGGACCACCGTCGGAAGGCTTTAATAAGTTGTTTGGAGAGAGCAGAAGGAAACGGCACTCTGCCTGGGCTTCTACGGAAAGAGGCAGATGAACCGCCATCTGGTCACCATCGAAGTCGGCATTAAATGCGGTACAAACAAGAGGATGAAGCTTAATTGCCTTACCTTCTACCAGAATCGGCTCGAATGCCTGGATTCCCAGTCTGTGAAGGGTAGGCGCACGGTTTAACATAACCGGATGCTCTTTGATTACGTCCTCTAAGACATCCCATACCTCTGTCTGAAGACGTTCTACCATCTTCTTTGCATTTTTAATGTTGTGTGCTGTACCATTGGAAACAAGCTCTTTCATAACAAAAGGTTTGAATAACTCAATGGCCATCTCTTTTGGAAGACCGCACTGATAAATCTTAAGTTCTGGTCCTACTACGATAACGGAACGGCCGGAGTAGTCAACACGTTTTCCTAAAAGGTTCTGACGGAAACGTCCCTGTTTACCCTTTAACATATCAGATAAGGACTTTAAGGCACGGTTTCCAGGTCCGGTAACCGGTCTGCCACGTCTGCCGTTGTCAATTAATGCATCAACCGCTTCCTGAAGCATACGTTTTTCATTGCGGACAATGATATCCGGTGCGCCCAGCTCTAAAAGACGAGCCAGACGGTTGTTACGGTTAATAATTCTTCTGTATAAATCATTTAAGTCGGAAGTAGCGAAACGGCCGCCGTCTAACTGTACCATAGGACGGATATCCGGAGGGATTACAGGAACTACTGTCATGATCATCCACTCTGGTAAGTTACCGGAGTTGCGGAATGCTTCCACAACTTCCAGTCTCTTGATAATTCTTGCACGCTTCTGTCCGGTTGCGTCCTTTAAGCCTTTCTTTAAATCCGCAGAATCTTTTTCAAGATCTATGGAATGAAGGAGCTCTAAAATAGCTTCAGCACCCATTCCCACACGGAAGGAACCGTAACCGTACTTATCCACTTCTTCTCTGTATTCTTTTTCTGATAAAACCTGCTTATACTGAAGACCTGTATTTCCAGCATCCAAAACAACATAAGAAGCAAAATACAGCACCTTCTCCAGTGTTCTGGGTGAAATATCAAGGATCAGACCCATACGGCTTGGTATTCCCTTGAAATACCAGATATGGGAAACAGGAGCAGCGAGCTGGATATGACCCATACGTTCTCTTCTGACACTGGCCTTTGTTACTTCAACGCCGCATCGGTCACAGATAACGCCTTTATACCGGATCTTTTTATATTTGCCGCAATGACATTCCCAGTCCTTGCTTGGTCCGAAAATCCGTTCACAGAACAAACCGTCTTTTTCCGGCTTTAAGGTTCTGTAGTTAATTGTCTCAGGCTTTTTCACCTCGCCGTGGGACCAATCCAGAATTTTCTCCGGAGATGCCAGACCGATCTTTATGGCATCGAATGTCATCGGGTGGTAAGTTTCATTATTTTCAGGCATGAGCGGTTCTCCCTTCTATTATTCTTCGTCTGAATCGTCAAATTCTACGTCATCGAAATCCTCAAAAGAATCGTCGACACCGTCCGCATCCTCTTCTTCATCAACATTTACCAGTTCATCATCCTTGAATTCCTGTTTCTGATAACCTAATTCACTAAAGGACTCCTCATCGCGGTAATGCTTATCGCCTTCAATGATGGATCTTAAATCAGTTTCCTCATAATCTGTGCTTTCAGCAATCTGAACCTCGGTATTGTCATCACGCAGCACTCTTACATCGAGAGCCAGTGACTGAAGTTCCTTTAACAATACCTTAAAGGATTCTGGAATTCCAGGCTCAGGAATATTCTCTCCCTTAATGATGGCTTCATAGGTTTTTACACGTCCTACCACATCATCGGATTTCACTGTCATGATCTCCTGCAGTGTATAGGAAGCACCATAAGCCTCCAGAGCCCAAACCTCCATCTCTCCGAAACGCTGGCCGCCGAACTGAGCTTTACCGCCCAGAGGCTGCTGTGTAACCAGGGAGTATGGTCCGGTAGAACGGGCATGGATCTTATCATCAACCAGATGATGCAGTTTCAGATAATGCATGTGTCCAATGGTAACCGCACTGTCAAAGTATTCTCCGGTCCGTCCGTCACGAAGGCGAACTTTTCCGTCTCTGCTCAGCGGAACACCTTTCCACAAGCCTCTGTGCTCTAAATGTTCTCCCAGATATTCAATTACATCAGGTCTTAAAATATCTTTATATTTTTCCTGGAAGTCTTCCCACTCCATATTTACATAGTCGTTGGCTACGTCCAGGGTATCCATAATATCAATCTCGTTTGCTCCGTCAAATACCGGTGTGGATATATTAAATCCAAGTGCTCTTGCAGCAAGGCTTAAATGGATCTCAAGTACCTGACCGATGTTCATACGGGAAGGAACGCCCAGTGGGTTTAATACAATATCGAGAGGACGGCCGTTTGGAAGGAATGGCATATCTTCTACGGGAAGTACACGGGAAACAACACCCTTGTTACCATGACGTCCAGCCATCTTATCACCAACAGAAATCTTTCTCTTCTGTGCGATATAAATACGGACAGTCTGATTCACACCCGGTGAAAGCTCGTCACCATTTTCTCTGGTAAATACTTTAGCATCAACGATAATACCGTAAGCACCGTGAGGTACTTTTAAGGAAGTATCACGTACTTCTCTTGCCTTCTCACCGAAGATTGCACGTAACAGTCTCTCTTCTGCTGTCAGCTCGGTCTCTCCCTTTGGAGTTACCTTACCAACAAGGATATCTCCTGCACGGACTTCCGCACCAATACGGATAATACCTCTTTCATCAAGATCCTTTAATGCATCCTCTCCGACACCAGGAACATCACGGGTAATCTCTTCCGGTCCTAACTTGGTATCACGGGCTTCTGCCTCGTATTCCTCAATATGAACAGAAGTATAGACATCTTCCTGTACCAGCCTCTCACTTAAGAGAACCGCATCCTCGTAGTTATAACCTTCCCAGGTCATGAATCCGATCAGAGGATTCTTACCAAGAGCGATCTCACCCTTCTGTGTAGAAGGACCGTCAGCGATAACGTCTCCCTTTGCCACATGGTTATTCTTAAATACGATTGGCTTCTGGTTGTAGCAGTTGGACTGGTTGCTTCTCTTAAACTTGGTTAAACGGTAAACATCTTTTCCGCCATCGGAATCTCTTTTAATAATGATTTCGTTGGAGGCAGAACGCTCTACCACACCAGAGTTTCTTGCAACAACGCACACACCGGAGTCAACGGCAGCTTTAGCTTCCATACCGGTTCCTACAACAGGTGCGTCAGTTGTCAATAATGGAACGGCCTGACGCTGCATGTTTGATCCCATGAGCGCACGGTTCGCATCATCGTTTTCCAGGAAGGGGATCATGGCTGTAGCTACGGAGAATACCATCTTCGGAGAAACGTCCATTAAATCTATATTCTTTCTCTGGAATTCGGATGTCTCCTCACGGAAACGTCCGGAAATATTCTTATGGATGAAGTGTCCTTCCTCATCAAGAGGCTCATTCGCCTGAGCAACAACAAAGTTATCTTCTTCATCTGCAGTTAAGTAAACAACCTCATCAGTAACGATCGGATTGTTCACATTGGTTTTATCTACCACGCGGTAAGGCGCCTCTACAAAACCGTACTGATTGACTCTCGCATAGGTAGCAAGGGAGTTGATCAGACCGATGTTAGGACCTTCTGGTGTCTCAATCGGGCACATACGGCCGTAATGAGTATAATGAACGTCTCGAACCTCGAATCCGGCACGGTCTCTGGAAAGACCTCCAGGTCCCAAGGCAGATAAACGTCTCTTATGGGTAAGCTCAGCAAGCGGGTTATTCTGATCCATGAACTGGGACAGCTGGGAACTGCCGAAGAATTCCTTAACAGCCGCAGTAACCGGCTTGATATTAATCAGAGACTGTGGCGTAATGCCATCCATATCCTGTGTTGTCATACGTTCACGGACAACACGTTCCATTCTGGACAGACCAATCCGGTACTGATTCTGGAGCAGTTCTCCTACCGCACGGATTCTTCTGTTGCCCAGATGATCGATGTCATCTGCGTTACCTACTTCTTCTTCCAGATGCATGTTATAGTTGATGGAAGCTAAAATATCTTCTTTTGTAACATGCTTAGGAATCAGTTCATTCACGTGTCTGTGAATAGCTTTCTTTAATGCTTCTTCGTCATCGCTTCCAACTTCTGACAGGATTTTTTCAAGAGCTGGGTAGAATACTAATTCTGTAATCCCGGCATCCTTTGGATCAAATTTCACATGGGCTGACAAGTCAACCATTAAGTTAGAAAGAACTTTCTGTTTGTGTTCCACACCTTCCAGCCACACGAACGGAACAGCTGCATTCTGAATATCAATCGCAAGCTGCTTGTCTACAGTCGTTCCAGCCTCAGCTAAGATTTCGCCGGTTGTGGTATCCACCACATTCTCAGCCAGAACATGACCAGTGATGCGGTTTTTAAAGTGAAGCTTTTTATTGAATTTATATCGTCCGACTTTGGCCAGATCGTACCGTCTCGGGTCGAAGAACATACTATTTAACAAACTTTCAGCACTATCAACAGATAAAGGCTCGCCTGGGCGGATCTTCTTATATAACTCCAATAAGCCATCCTGGTAATTATCAGAAGTATCTTTACCAAAACTGGCCAGTAATTTTGGTTCCTCACCAAACAGATCAATAATCTCTGCATTGGTACCATAACCAAGAGCACGAATCAGGACGGTAACTGGAACCTTTCTGGTTCTGTCCACACGTACGTAGAAAATGTCGTTGGAGTCAGTCTCATACTCCAGCCATGCACCACGGTTTGGAATCACCGTACATGCATATAATTCCTTACCTACCTTATCGTGTTCGATACCATAATATATACCTGGGGAACGTACCAGCTGGCTTACAATAACACGTTCGGCACCGTTAATCACGAAGGAACCGGTATCTGTCATAAGCGGAAGATCGCCCATGAAGATCTCATGTTCATTAATTTCATCTTTATCTTTATTGCAAAGTCTTACTTTAACCTTTAAAGGAGCTGCGTAAGTTGCATCTCGTTCTTTGCATTCTTCTATTGTGTACTTGATGTCATCCTTACATAATGTAAAATCGACAAACTCAAGACTTAAGTGTCCAGCAAAGTCTGCAATTGGAGAGATGTCTTCAAAGACTTCCTTCAATCCTTCATCAAGGAACCACTGATAGGAATTCTTCTGAATCTCAATCAGGTTTGGCATCTCAAGCACTTCTTTTTGTCTTGAGAAACTCATTCTCAGGCTCTTACCGGCCGGGACCGGACGCATTCTGCTTTTCTCCATTGACGTTTCACCCCTGTTTTCTTTCTATTCATTTCTGTTTTGGGCATAAATGTCCCAATAAGGCACACAAAGCCACAATAGTGCACATTCCATAATATCATAGTGCTGTCAAGGTGTCAAGCATTTTTTGCTTGTATTTCCCAGAAAAATGTGTTATACTATTGCAGATAGGCCCAATTTACAATATGAACTATTGGAGGTATTCCCGGTGAGCACATTTTTAAACGTATTATTAGTGATTCTTTTCATCGTAGTGATAGCTCTGGCAGTCCTTTACTTTCTTGGAAGAAAGCTGGAAAAGCGTCAGGTAGAACAGCAGCAGGCACTGGAAGCTGCGGCACAGACCGTTTCCATGCTTGTGATCGATAAGAAAAAGATGAGGCTAAAGGATGCCGGGCTCCCAAAGATCGTGTATGAACAAACGCCAAAGTACATGCGCCGTACTAAGCTACCGATCGTAAAAGCAAAGGTCGGACCAAAGGTTATGACTTTAATTGCAGACGCAAAGGTTTTTGATGTACTTCCTGTTAAGACAGAAGCAAAGGTTGTGATTAGCGGTATCTACATAACCGAAATAAAGAGCCTTAGAGGGAAAGCGGTTCCTGCAGCACCGAAAAAGAAAAGCTTAATGGACAGGTTTAAGAAGAAAAAATAGGATATTGGGAAAAAATTCCTTAATGAATGCCGGGACGTAATTTATTTTTGCTTCCGGTATTCTTTTTTCGACTGATAAAGCAGATATTTCTATGTATACTATAGAGCTGATATTTCAGATATAGAAAATGCTCCTTTCTAAGCATCAAGTGATTTGTTTTTTCACTTGTCTGCCTGGAAAGGAGCTATTATTTTTTTAGCACAGGGTATACCGTTTACCCCTGATTATAAATTAAAAGTATTTAATTTGAATAGAATTAGTCTTCTACAAATACTGCTTCAATTTCCTTGCTACTGTTAACTTTATAGCAACGGTCATCTCCATCTTTTGCCTTGCTCTTGCCCTTCTGAACAGTTCCAGCTGTGTTAACCAATCTATATTCGATCGCATTGCCGTGTTCATCCGTCTGACCGTCTTTAGCTTTCGCTTTTACGTCATAGTATTCATCATAATCATCTGCATCCTTCGCAGCAACGGAAGAAGACACATCCATATCATCTAAGAACTCTTCTGTTGTTAACAATTTGATTTCTACATAACCATCAGCAGATTTTACAGTTTTAACTACAGAATATTTATCATCCTTATCAGCCTTTAATAACATACCACCCAGATAATATTTATCATCATCTACGCCAAATTTACCCTGACCTTTTGAGCTGCCGGACTTATTAAATAAGAAGGAGAAAGTATCTCCATCAATGGTAACATTCTGCTTTCCGGTCTTCATAGCGCCGTCATCATCACCGCCAAAGTAGTATAACTTATACTGTGCTTCAGTATAAAGTGCTGATACATTGGACTTAAATGCATCTTCTGTATCAAAGAAGTATCCAGATAAGTCATCATCACCTGCTACATCTGCAATTTCTGTCGTGCTATTGCCTTCAAATTTGATAGCAACTAAACCAGACTTCATTACACCATAGGAATCAAATGCATATTTTTTACCATTAATGGTCTTAACCTCACCTGCAACAAGTCTGCCATCCTTATCAGAATAGTACCAGTTAGACTCATCATCATTATAATCATCAAGACTTAAATAGGAATCAGGAACAACCTGGAACCAGCCTTTGGTTATTCTTGCACCATCTTCAGGGCTTCCATAATATCTATATTCATGAGTGTAATCTTTATTTCCCTGGCTGGTTGAAGCTGTAGTAGGTGTAGTAGATGTTGTAGGTGTGGCTACAAAATTAACCCATTCAGCATTCATACGGCCATCTGAATCAAAGCTGTACTTCTTGCCATTGATGGTCTTGCCTTTTTCATCTGTCATCTTTTTACCATTGGTTTTGAAGTAGAACCAACGTGTCTGCTCCTCATCATCAAATAAGTTATTGCTGGACACACCGGTATCAATATCGTCATAGTTATTATCTGTAATTTCCAGACTCTCCCACTGACCATCTCTCTGGGCACCATCATTCTCATCGCCACAGTAATAAACACCCTCACGCCAGTCATCATCACCGGTTACTCTTTCGCCGTTGTCATCAATCCAGCCAAAAAGCATCTTGCCTTCATCATCAAATGTATACTTCTTTCCGTTGATGGACTTAAAGGCAGCACTGTTACCATTTGCAGAACTCTTATAAGCTTTACCGTTGGTTCCGAAATAGTACCAGTAATTCATTGGTTCTTCATCATCATCACCATCATAGTCTTCGTTCTCTACTGAAACCCACTTGTTGGTTACCATGGAACCATTCTCATCTACATAGTAGTAATTATCATTGTCTTCAACAATAATATCGGTAGCCATTTCGCCATCTTCGTTTAAGTAAAACCAGTTATCTCCTGATTTTGCCCACTTCTCTGTTTCTAACTCTCCGCTCTTATCATAGTACACCCATGTACCATTTTCTTCCTGCCAGCCAGTTGCTGCGAAAGAGGTCATAGAAGCGCCTATTGCCAGCAGTGCTGCTGTGGATAATACAGCAACTAATTTTGTCTGCTTTCTCATAATTAATGCACTCTCCTTTTTTCTTCTTGAAATATTTTCTGAAATTCCTAATTGCATTACGAGGTAATTATACTTCTAATATTGGAAATTATCGAAAGCAATTGCCTTTTAAGAGCTCATAAATGTATTTTTTTTGCTATTTTTTCGATTTTTTCTTGATTTTTTAATATGTTATTAATATACTTGTGGGGTAGACTGTTTTTTCACCAACATATAAGGAGAGAAAAAGACATGACAAAAGAGAAGACAAGCACGAAAGCAAAGGTAGAAGAAAAAAGCGCCGAAGAAAATAGTATTGATGGTTTTCGAAACTATTTGGAATTTAATAATATGTCAGAAAATACAATTCATGTATACATATTTGCAGCAAAACAATTTATACAATATTATCATGTGATCAACCACGATAATTTATTGCTCTATAAATGCTTTCTTATGGAGCATTACAAACCTCAAACAGTGAATTTAAGAATAAGAGCACTTAATTGCTATACAGAATTTTTAAAACTGTCCTCTTCCAAAGTATTGATGGTGCGCGTACAGCAGAAAACGTTTCTGGAAAATGTGATCAGCCAGGCAGACTATGAATATTTAAAAAAATGCCTGATTCGTTCCGGAAACATGCTGTATTATTACGTTATCCGTTTTATGGCAGCTACAGGGGTCAGAGTCAGCGAACTGGTTCAGATCAAGGCGGAACATGTAGCACGTGGATACATGGACATCTATTCCAAAGACAATAAAATAAGAAGAATTTATATTCCTAAGAGCCTTCGTATTGATGCCCTGATATGGCTTCGTCAAATTGACCGGGTCAATGGATACATATTTTTAAATCGCTATGGAGAGCCAATTACTCCTGCCGGGATTCGGGGTCAGCTAAAAAAATTTACTACCCTTTACGATTTGGATCCCAAGGTTGTCTATCCACATTCTTTCCGTCACCGTTTTGCCAAGAACTTCATTGAAAAATGTGGTGATATATCCATGCTTTCTGATATTTTAGGGCACGAAAGTATTGAAACAACAAGAATTTACCTACATCGGAGCAGCACAGAACAAAAGCAGATTGTAAATCAAATTGTGAATTGGTAGAATATTATGTTAGATGAAGAAATGCTAAATAAATATATAAAATATTTGAAGAAAAAAAATTTGTCAAATAATTCAATTATGGCATATACTGGCAGTGTCCGCCTTTTTTTCAATTTATATCACGAAATAACGCCGGAGTATCTTCAGCAGTATAAAAACTTCTTAATTTCCAGCTATCGCCCGTCAACCATTAATCAGCGGATTTATGCAATGAATCATTATTCCCGCTTTTTGACGGAAACAAATGAAGAAGAATTTTACCCGTTATCTTCTTTTCAGCTTCCATCTGTCAAAGTCCAGCAAAAAACTTTCCTGGATACCACCATCTCAGTGGAGGATTATGAACTTCTAAAAAGTAAATTGAAAGAAGAAAAAAAGTATTTCTGGTACTTTGTCGTCCGATTTCTGGCCGCAACCGGTGCCCGGGTCAGTGAACTAATTCAGATTAAGGTAGAGCATATAAACCTGGGATATTTAGACCTTTACTCCAAAGGCGGGAAGATACGCCGCATTTATTTTCCGGATTCTCTGTGTACGGAAGCGCTGGACTGGTGCAATGAAAAAGGTATTCACAGTGGTTTTCTGTTTTTAAATAAAAAAGGACGCTTAATCACACCTCGCGGAATCAACGCCCAGCTAAAATACCTATCAAAGCGTTATGGAATAAATCCGGATACCGTTTACCCTCATTCATTCCGTCATCGGTTCGCTAAAAACTTTTTATCCAGGTTTAATGACATTTCTCTTCTGGCTGACTTAATGGGGCACGATAGTATAGAAACCACAAGAATATACCTCACCCATTCCAGCCAGGAGCAGCAACAGCTTCTTGACGAAATTATCACATGGTAAACAACTTTTATTCTGTTTTTATTTATTTTTTTGCCTTTATGCGTTATAATTTCGAAAAGGGGGATAACGACATATGATAATTTCTTTTCGATTTAAAAACTTCCGTTCCTTTATGGACGAAACATATGTAGATATGAAGGCAGTCAATTACAAAGAGCACCCAAACCATTTAATTATGACTGACAATAAAAAGATAATAAAGACATTAGCCGTCTATGGCGCAAACGCCAGTGGAAAAACCAATCTGTTCCTCGCTTTTGCCAGTTTCCATACGTTTATCTGGGGGGAAATATTTTCACTGAGAGATATTCCCAGAAACCATTTTATGTCACTTCTGCATTTTAGCAGCGTATGCAGGATTGTTCCATTTGAAGGAGCTGATGATAATAACTCACCCACGGAAATGGAGTTATCCTTTATAAGCGGAGGGAAAGTCTACGAATATGGTTTCTCCATATTCGAACAGAAAATTATATCAGAACAGCTGACGGTTGACCACCATGTGGTTTTTACACGAAACTGCGGTAAACTGTCCATTGGGCGCTCTTATGAAAAATTGTTACGCCAAAAGGCTGGCATACAACCGAATGACAACCGGTTATTCTGTACAATCTTATTATGCCTTGATATTCCGGAATTTTCGGCAATCATGAAACCGTTTGAAACTTTTTTCCTGGAACACATTCTTTATTATCATGACTATCAGGAACCGTTCCAGCTTGCTGGCGCCTTATTCAAAGAAGACCGGCTCTATAAGGCCCTTGAGTCCCCCAACGCGCTTAATTATGGATTGTCACAGCTGCGTAAATTGGGAATTCCTGTAGAAGAGTTTATAGTAGACAAGGGAATTCTTAAATTGGGATACCGGATCAAATCCCGCTCTTCTGATGAGTACAAAATACGATATATGGATTCTACGAAAATTTCCATGGGAACAATAAAATATCTTCGTTTGTTTATGCAGATTTATTTCATTTCCCAAAATGGAGGTGTTCTGATTATTGACAATATTTCAAACATGTTTCATCCCACCGTAATAAAGTTTATTATTGATTCCTTTCAGCAGGAAAAAAATAGTAATATGCAGCTGATTTTTACAACTTACGATGTTTCTATTTTAAACAACCAGCAGTTCCGGCGGGATGAAGTAGCTTTTGTTGATATTAATGAATATCAGGAATCCAGGCTCTACACTTTAGCTGATATAAAGGTTCGGTCTGATGCCAGTTTTTCTAAGGACTATCTTCTCGGAAAATACGGAGCCGTTCCATTTGTTAGTGATAGTTTTTTTTAAGGCTTGCGGAAAGGTGTGGGAGTATACCCTAATTGTATAACATAGTTAGTCTTTCTATATCTTACTATTATGGATCACTCCCACAGTTTTTACTATTTTAATTGAAATATTTTCAAATGTCAGATAAATCTATTGACACTATGGAAATATATGATATAATCAAGCTACAAGATAGTTAGTATTAACTAACTTAATTTCAAACAAACATGCTTAACTATAAATCAAAAACCCGAAAGGAGAACTGCTATGTTTGAACAAATTTTACTACCATACAAATATGAAGCTTTTGAACCTTATATCGATGCCATTACCATGGAAACACATTATTCCAAGCACCATGCAGCTTATACAAAGAACCTAAATGACGCAGTACAGATTGCCGGGGTTGAGAATATGGACATTGTTTCCATTCTATCTTCTCTCAATCAGATTTCTGATGAAGCATTAAGAAAAACAATCAGGAACAATGGCGGCGGATTTTATAATCATAACTTATACTTCTCAACTATGAGTCCTGACGGAGGCGGGGAACCGGAAGGTCCGCTGAAAACAGCTCTGCAAGACACTTTCGGAAGCTTTTCACAATTTAAGGCTCAGTTAAGCACACTTGCAGCCGGACAATTTGGTTCTGGCTGGGGATGGCTCTCAGCCGACAAGGCAGGAAAGCTCTTTCTTTCATCAAGTCCCAACCAGGATAATCCGCTGATAGAGGGCAGCGGTAAAGTTCCAATTCTTGGAATTGACGTTTGGGAGCACGCTTATTATCTTAAGTATAAGAATTTAAGAGCCGATTACATCAAAGCATATTTCGAAGTCATAAACTGGAAAGAAGTATCAAATAATTATGAAAAAGTTATAAAAGGTTAAAAACTTTAAGGAGGGAAAACATACTTGTTTTCCCTTCTTCAGACTATAGACATACTGTTAAGTATGTCTATTTTTAACTAAGCAGATGAATACTGGCAGTATCTTTGGAACAGACCTCAAGCACAATATTGCATTCTGAAACATGCTGGTAATTAATATCCAGAGAATAATCCACCTGAACCTTTAAACGATCTTCTTCCTCCGCAACCCTGATATCGTTGGTTCTGATCCCAATCATCAGCTCTCCAAATGGCGTTGCATAACAGGAAATGTTTTTCTTTTCCTTTTCAAAAGTCATATGAACACTGGTGCTTCCTCTTTTTATGATATCCATTCCTGCCGGATGGATCTTAATGGTGTTTCTGGTCACACCATCTACCCCTTCCTGAACTTCATCATAAAGAATATAATGGCTGCCGTTTTTCAGAAAATAATCTCCTCTTGTGATCATTTCCACAGCCTGATTATCATCTTCCACGATTTGTGCACCGCTGATACTGATCAGAACATCTCTCGTCATAGTTTATAACTCCTCTAGTACTCTTCTATATTTATTTGTCTCGTCTCTTTCACCTGACCTGGAAGAATGGAGGCAGCAAAGCTTGTGAACTTTTCCGCCAGATCACTGACATAGAAATGATATTTATCAATGCTGCTGCCATCATGATCACAGATCAGCCCATTATCCTCCAGAACCTGCTTTAATTCCAGAGCTGTCTCATAAGCCGGATTGACCAGGGTCACTTCCGGACCCATCAGCCTGCCTACGGTGGAGCGCAGAAGTGGGTAATGGGTGCAGCCTAAGATCAGTGTGTCAATGTATTTGCCTTTTAATTCGCTTAAATACCGGGATGCAATTTCATCTGTTACGGAATCGTGAAGCAGTCCTTCTTCAACCAGGGGCACCAGGAGGGGACAGGGTTTTCCCGTAACTTCTATGTCTTCCCGCATTTCTTTTATTACCCGTGTGTATACACCGCTTCTTATGGTTCCTTCGGTTCCAATAATTCCAATCTTACCATTCTTGGTGGATTCAATTGCAGATCTTGCACCTGCGTGAATGACTCCGATGATGGGGATATCCAGATCATGCTCTACTGTCTCCAGGGCACAGGCAGTGGCCGTATTACAGGCAATTACTATCGCTTTTACATCCTGGGTCATAAGAAAACGAATGATCTGTCTGGTAAAACGGATGACTGTGTTGCAGGATTTATTTCCATAAGGAACCCGTGCCGTATCACCAAAATATACAATTCTTTCATCCGGCATCTGCCTCATGATTTCTCTTGCAACCGTAAGTCCGCCTACACCGGAATCAAATACTCCAATGGGAGAATTTCTATCTGCCATAATATCTGCTCCTTAATCGTCAAACCGGCTCAAAGCGTCTTCCATGAGACAATTAACGAGCTGATCTTTGCTGATTCCCGCTGCTTCCCAAAGCATGGGATACATACTGATTGCCGTAAATCCCGGCATGGTATTAATCTCATTAAAAACAACTGTTCCATCGCTCTTAACAAAGAAATCCACTCTTGCAAGACCGCGGCCATCCACTGCCTGGAATACCGCTTTTGCTGCTTCTCTCACACGTTCAGCAGCACCACCCGGCAATTGGGGGTCGATTACTGTTTTTGAATCTGCATTGTTATACTTCGCATCGAAGTCATAGAATTCAGCCGCTGCAAGAATCTCTCCTACACCAGAAGCCTTAACCGGCTGATTGCCACCACCTAAAACAGCACATTCAATCTCTCTTCCCACAATCATCTCTTCTACCAGAATCTTACGGTCGTGTCTGGCTGCCTCAAGTAATGCTGTCTCAAGTTCCTTTCTATCTTCCGCCCGGCTTACGCCCTTGGAAGACCCGGCATTGGATGGCTTTACAAATACGGGATAATCAAACCGTTCTTCCACTCTGTCGATTACCTGCTCCATATCCTTTAACTGATGGCGCATGACTGGTACATAGGCCGCCTGGCGCACGCCAAGGTCATCGACAATAATCTTTGTATATAATTTATCCATGGAAACAGCAGAAGAAAGTACGCCGCACCCCACATATGGAATTCTGGAAAGCTCCAGCAGCCCCTGGACGGTTCCATCTTCGCCCAGCAGACCATGGAGTACAGGAAATACCACATCTGCCTTAACAAGTTCTGCCTTCGTTCCATCAAGTAATAGAACAGCCCCCATGCCAGCATCAGGAGAAAGAATTGCACGGACACTTCCCTCTCTCCAGGTTCCGTCTTTGATTTCCTTTAAAGACTCCGTTTTAATCCAGTGTCCTTCCTCAGTGATTCCGATCAAAAGCAGATCATATTTATCTTTATTTATATGGTCTATCACATTGACAACTGACATACAGGAAACAACGTGCTCCGATGACTGTCCGCCAAATAATACAACCGCAGTTTTCTTACTCATTTCAATCTCCTTAATAAATTCTTGATTTACAGCGTTTATATTATAGCACATATGGTTACAATTACAAATAGATTCCAGAAAAAAGGAGATACCCTATGAAACAGAAACGTGATTTATTCTTATGTATTACCTGTCTGCTCATTGCTTTTTTACTGACACTGGCAAATGACAGATCAAGCGACGAGGCCCTTGCCGCCAGGATCGCCCCCGAAATCCTGCGGTTTCATGTTCTTGCAAACAGCAACAGCACTGGGGACCAGAATTTAAAATTAAAAGTACGCACCATGCTTCTCAATTCAATATATGAAGACCTTGGTGAAAATGCATCCCTGGAAGATACAAAAACCTATATCCGCTCCCACGAATCCATTCTTGAGAAAAAAGCAGAAAACTACATGAAGAACCTGGGATATGATTATCCCGCACATATGGAACTGACCGATTGCTACTTTCCCACCAAAACCTACGGAGATATGGTATTCCCCTGCGGAACTTACGAAGCTGTAAGGGTAAAAATAGGCGAAGGAAAAGGACGCAACTGGTGGTGCGTCCTCTATCCTCCGCTATGCTTTACCGATTCTTCCTATGCAGTCGTTCCGGATACCTCAAAAGAGATCCTGCGCCACTCCATCGATGAATCCGATTATTTAAAATTAAGAAAAGAACCTGTAAAAATCCATGTAAAGCTTAAAGTACTGGATCTACTGCCTGTTCATAAAAAAGTAACTACTTCGCAGAATCCATAATAATTCCCTGAATGGCCCATTGGTACGTGGTATATGCCTGATAGTAAGTATTATAAGCACTGTCTTTTTCGCCCTGCGCCTTTAAGTAAGCCATCTGTGCCTGAAGATATTGTATCTTACTCATCATGTTTAACTGATAAGAGCGGTCTGCCTTATCCTTATCCAGAGTGGCCTTCTGGAATGCAGTACTTGCTGCTTCATAAGCAGACTTTGACTGCAGGATTCCCTGATAATAGGTCTGCATTTTAACTATTACATTCTGCTCTGCCTCAGATACGCTTTGCTCCTTATTTTTCATTCCAGTAGTCGTTTTACCGGAAGAAGCATGGCGTTCAGAAATTAAATCGTAATTATTGGAGACTGCTTTCTTTGTATCTTCCTCCAGATTCAGAGATGCTATCGTCTCATCCGAAAGCTGTGGTAACCCTCCGATCGAAGGTGCTGCATCAGCAGCATATCCAGTCATCATACAGAGAGAACGACTTAAATTATCAATCGTGCTGTTTATTTTAATTAAAGATCCTTTTGCAAGAAGCAGATCCTTTTGCGCTGATAACACATTAGCGTCAGTTGCAAGCCCCAGCTGTTTGCTTAAAACCTGGGCTTCATAAGCTGCATTGCTTAACTCCACAATCTTTTCTATCATCCCTTTATTGGATAATGCACTGTTATATCCTATCATTATTTGATCTGCGTAATAATTATAATTTTTTGCAGCAAATGTAATATTTGATTTCACAGAGGAATCAGCCCGGTTCATGTAATTATAAGATTTTAATATAGAGTCTGCAGTAACTTTTAAGACTTTCAGATTTATATTCAATTGAACATACTGATCCATTCCCTCTTTTGTGCCAAGCCCGCCAGAATCTTTTAATTTATCCGCATCATCTTGTAAGTCCATAATCTGACGTCTAACTTGATCATTGATATACTTCATATCATCCAAAGACACATCAATGTTTTGTTTAATATTTTGAATATTTGGATTGAAATATCTCACCAGATCTGGCAATTCATCAAATTCGATAGTATGATCATTCAAACGATTCCACTGCTCCTGAGTCACTTCTTCGGGCTTAGGATCTTCTGTCTGACCCGGTCCTGCGGCGAAAGCTGGAAATGTGGCAAAAACTGCTAACGCAGCAGCGAGGAAAGTCGATGAGATCCATCTTTTCTTCATATCATCAACCCCCTGTCGAAGCAAGACCATTCACTGCATTCGTATAAGTCTGAACTGCCTGAAATAGTGCAAGCTCTGCTGTTTTCACTCCATTGGTTTTCGTAACCAGTGCATTTTTCTGTTTTCTGTAATCAATTCCGCTCATAGTGCCAACCTGGGCTTTCCGTTCGGCAGCTTCCATATTTTTGCTCTCCAGATTAAATTCTGTTACCGCCTGTTCATAGGCTGCTTTGGCCTGCAGAACCTCCTGATAGCTCTTTACCACGTCTGTGCCGATATTCTGCTCGTTACTGGAGATAGACCGCTTAAGGGTATCCTTTGTGATATCTGCAGTTGCATTTCCAAGCTTCCGTTTATTGATTTTCAGTGTGAAGTTATTGTTTAATGCAGTTTCCGTATCGGAATCAGGATTCATGGTATCAATCTGTGCCATATCTACCTGGGGAATATCTTTGATCTCAGGCGTATCATTATATTTCCAGCCAAGCATGATACATAATTTCTGTCTTGTCTGTTCTATGGCTGCCGTGGTTTTATCCACTGACGTCTGAGTGTTCTGGATATTCTGCAATGCGTCAAGCACATCTGTCTGGGTTGCCATTCCCGCACTCTGCTTTACCAGTACAGACTGATAAACTGCCTGTAAAAGTTCCAGATTATCTTTTAAAGTTTCCAGCTCATAGTTCTGCTGAAAATAGTTAATCATCGAAGTTTGAGCCGAAGCCACAAGCGTAGCCTCTTCCTGGTCATAGGTGAGCTGGTCAACCGTTAAATCTTCAACATTTTTATCCGCCTGTTCGTCTGCCTTTCTTGCATTTACGGCATTTTGCGCATCCGTTAATGCATTATCTCCATCAATTGAACTGCGGGCACTATCTGCTGCATCCCGGTAATACCTGGCATACTCATCACTGGTAACCCGGTCATCTTTTTTCTTATCGCTGATATCAAGCTGGTTTTTCTGCACCTTCACATTATATTCATGTATCAGATCTTTCAGCTCACCATATTCCATTGTATTATCTCTAAGCTTTGCCCACTCCTCAGCAGTCCTTGAAAACTCCGGACTTCCAGCCCAGACAGTCGATGCCGGTCCAGAGAAGGTCATCACTGCTGCAAGAGTAAATGCGCCAATCTGCTTCCACTTTCTCATCCTAAATCCTCCTTAACTGGGATTTTTATACTATATCTTAGTTTATCATATCACATTCTGTCAAAAAGAGCCAAGCCACATTCTTCCATATCAGATCTATAATCTTTTTATCGCTGCCGGTATTAATCCGGCAGCTGGGTTTTATCTATTTTTCCACTCATCAGAGAATAGTAGACAGGCAGCATAAGCATTGACAATATGGTGGAGGCAGTAAGACCGCCCACATTAACCAGTGCAAGTCCCTGCATCGTCTCAGTGTTGGAGCCAATTCCTAACGCCAGAGGAATCATGGATACAATCGTAGTCAGTGTGGTCATGAGGATTGGTCGAAGTCTGGTAGCGCCGGCTTCAATCAATGCGGTCCGTTTATCCATGGAAGCTCGATACTGGTTAACTGTATCAATGTAAAGAATTCCCGAGTTAACCACCGTACCGATTAACATCAGAAAGCCCAGCATGGAAGGCATGCTGATTGCAACACCTGCTGCCAGCAAACAGCCAAAGGATCCAATTAAGCTGAATGGAATGGTGGTCATAACCATAAGGGAAAATTTGAACGATTCAAACTGAGCCGCCATTACTACAAACACCAGGAATGTAGCAATCAAAATGGCTTTCATAAGATTTCCCAACTCTTCCTGCATGGAGGCATCTTCACTGTTTTTTGCCCTTGTTACACTATCATTTAAGTATTTACCCGTAACTTTACTGTCAAGTTCCTTTATCGCTGCCGCTTTCTCTTTCTTATTCTTTACGGCATCTGTGAATGAACCTGTTATGGTAACCAGATACTGCTTATTCTTTCTATTGATGGCTGTGGGGCTGTCTTCATAACCAATTTTAGCGATATCAGTCAGTGCCACAGATCCACCCATGTTATTAGGTACCAGAACACCTTCCACCTTTTCCAGGGTATTATAGGTGTCATCGGGATACTGTACTTTAACATCCACGTTCTGACCATTTACATCCATAGTCATCGCTTTTACACCGCTTAGCATTCCGTTCAGCATTCCTCCAACTGCCGCAGGACTGACGCCCTCTGCCGCTGCCTGGATGGGATCTACACGCACTTTGATTACTGGTGCTGCATTTTCCAGATCGGAATGTACTTTAATCATCTCCGGACGGGCGCTTAATTCATTTACCATCTGGTCAGAGACCTGTTTTAACTGATCTAATTGAGCACTTTGAAGAATAACTTCATAATCGTGCTTATTACCTCCGCTCATATCACTGACACTTGAAGTTGATTTCACAGTCACATTACAATCAGGAACCTGATTCATTAATTTTTTCCATTTATTAACCACCTGATCCGTTGTGAGCTTTCTGTCTTTTTTCAGATATGCAGTTAAAGTTCCGTTGGTTCCTCCGGAAAAGCTAAGACCCTGCCCGCCATAACTAGCCATATAAGATTTTAAATCTTCTTCACTGGTGACAATTCCCTCCAGTTTTTTTAATATCTTATCTGCTTCTTCAACTTTAATTCCTGGTTTCATCTGAGCCGTGATAGAAATGGTTCCCTGATCCACGGAAGGCATCAGTTCAAATCCCAGTTTTGATGCAAAGCCAAAAGATGCCAATAACAACAGTACTGATATTACCATAACCAGAGCACGCCTATTTAAAAGCTTATCTACAATCTTTCTGTAGATACTCTGAAGACCCCTTACAAATCCTCCCATGGGAGAATGCTGCCGTTCCACCGGGCGGAACCTGGAGTAACATAATGGTACAATGGTAATGGCAGAGATAAAGGAAGCCATCATACAGAACACAATTGTAAATCCGAGAGGCTTAAATAACTGACCGGTCAGACCTGCTAAAAACGCCAGAGGTATAAACACTACGCAGGTTGTCAGAGTACCTCCAAGAACGGACTGCATTACAATGCCGGTTCCCTCTAATGCCGCACTCATATATTCCCTGAAACCAGTACCCTTCTGGGATCGGAAGCAGCTTTCCAGTACTACGATGGAGTTATCCACCATCATTCCGACACCTAATACAATACTGCTCATGGTAATAACGTTTAAAGAAAATCCCATGCCTGCCATCATAATAAGAGATACCAGAATGGAAACCGGGATAGAGGTTCCTACGATCAGGGAAGCTTTAATATCTCCAAAGAAGAGGAAAATAATAATCATGGAAATAATAACTGCTGCGATCATGGTATCCTTTACACTGCTAAGAGCTGTGGTAATCTGGTCACTGTTATCATCAACAATTACTACCTGCAGATTCGGATAATCCTTTTGCAGAGAATCAATGGTTTTCTTAACTGCCCGTGAAACATCAACTGCACTGTTTTTCTGCTGTTTACTAAGGGATACAGTGATTGTGTCATCTCCGTTATACCGGCCTATGGCAGTCTGTTTCTGATTGGTTTCTGATATATCGGCAATATCTTCCATGTAAATGGTCTTACCCTGACTGGCCACAATTGGAACCTTTTTTAAGGCTTCCACCGTCTTTACGTCTACACCGGTACTTACAGATAATTCCCGTTTTCCCACTTCTGTTTGGCCAGCGGGATATGTAAAATCAGCTGCTTTAATCGCCTGACTGATGGAGTCCATATTAAGATGATACTGCTTCATCTTCTCAGGTATCAGATTAACTCTTACGTAACCTTCCTGGCCGCCGCTGATATTGACACTTGCGACGGAAGTAATTTTCTCAAATTCAGGAACAATCTTATCATTTACATAATTGTAAAGATTGTTTTGAGATGGATCTTTGATGGAAAGTGTCATGGAAGGCATATCATTAATGTTAAATTCCATAATGGAGGGCTTTTCTACTTCCTTTGGAAGATCCAGACTGTCCATTTTCTTTTTTAAATCATTGTATGCCTTATTCATATCGGTACCGTAATTATATTCCATGTACACGATAGATATATTCTGCTGAGAGCTGGACTGAATATTTTTAACACCGGAAAGAGTACCTACGGACTCTTCGATTGGTTTGGTAACCAGATCGTTAATATCCTCCGGGCTTGCTCCTACATACGTAGTTGTTACTAAAAGCATGGGGAAATTCATCTCCGGTGTCAATTCCAGTTTGGAAGAAAAAACGGAGGATAATCCAAATACAAGAAGGCATAAAACTGCTAATATGGCAGTTATGGGCCGCTTTAATACAAATTTTGTCATTCCCATTTTAGCGCCCCCTTATTGTGCAGAAGCAGAAGTCTCTACCTCGGGTCCATTATCTTGTGTCGTCTCGGTTTCCGTAGTGGTTTCCGCGGCAGTCTCCGCCAGAGTAACTTTTGAGCCGTCGTATAATTCGCTGGTCCATGTGGTAACTACCTGATCATCTGCGCCAATTCCCGACTGAACCTCTGCATATTCATTATTTGTAAGTCCGATAGTAACTGCATTCTTTTTCAATGTTCCATTCAGATATGTATAGATAAATGGTTTTCCTGTCTCATAATAAACACTGTCAACAGGAACCGTAAGTACGTTTTCTGCTTTCTGGGCCGTTACATAAAGCTTTACAGAAGTTCCTGTAGCAAGTGAATCTCCGGAAGGAATAGAAGCTTTCACTTTAAATAATCCGCTTCCACTGTCAACCATGGTACTTACTTCTGTTATGGCTGCTTCATGATCCGTACCGTTTTTCTCTACCCGGATAACATCACCGGCTTTCAATCCGCTTATAATCCGCTCTGAGACATAAAAGGTAAGAGACTTTCCGCCATCTCCTGAAATTACGCAGATTGTCGTCTGGGGAGAGATCATATCGTGAAGGCTGATATTAAAGCTTTCCACTTTACCAGAAATAGGAGCCGTCACCTGGCTGCTTTCCAGCTGGGTATTATACATAATCTTTGCATTTTCATATTGAAGTCTGGCCATTTCCACCTGACCTACCGTATTCTGATAATCGGCATCCGCCACATCTCCTGCCGCATGAAGTACGGTTAAGCGGTCCAGATTCTTCTTTGCATCCCCGTATGTAATTTTGGCAGTTTCCATGGCGATCCGTGTACTTTCTACCTGTTTTGTATCAATTACACAAAGCAGCTGCCCTGCTGTCACATTGTCTCCGGTTTTCACAGCTATATTGGTTACTTCCCCTGCGCCAAGAGGTGTTACATGAACGATGCTGTCCGGCTCAATGCTACCAATCAGTTCATTGTTAATTTCTATTGTCCGGATCTCCGGTTTCTGGGCGGTTACTACCGGCGGTGCTTCTGCTACCAGCTCTTCCTTGCCCCCATTAAGAATCTTAGGAAGCACAAGCCCTGCGAGAACAGCCACAACTACAACAGTCCCTGCAATTATAAATACTTTTTTCTTTGTCATATCAAGCTCCTTATTATCTTCTCAGTCATAATATGATTCTAATTATTATTTTCGAATTCCATACTGTAAAATGTCTAATTTTTCTTGAAAAATTTTCTTAATTTTTTCTTCATCTTCTGGATGATGGTAATACCAGCCCATACATCGGGCCAGTTCAAAAAGGATCATGGAAACTAATCTGCCAAAGGTATCAATATCCGTATACCTGTAATTTGTCATATCAGTACAACGATACATTACCTCACGCAATTCGGTCTGTTTATCCTTTTTCTCATGACACAAATTATGAACGACTCCGAAAAGTTTTTCACTATCCAGAATATTTTCAACCAGCCTTAAGACCTTTTCTTCGGTATTATTAATGGAATATTGCAAAAATACCTCCGCTGTCTTCCATAAATCACCATTACTTTTCTGTGCACATCTGACCCAGGACTCCTGAAAATTATCTCCAGCGTCTTCAAAAATATATCCCAGCACATCCCGCTTATCAACAAAATAAGTGTAAAAACTTCCTCTTGATATTCCTGCGCTCTGTATTATCTTATTAATTGAAGCCTTTTCAAAGGGCACTCTGATAAACTCCTCAGTTGCAGCATCCCGTATTATTTTCTTTTTCTCCGCCGGAAGATTATAAAACCGCTCCGTAGGCATCCTTACACCTCATTTCTATTATTTTTTCCGCATGACTTTGTATAAAATCAAAAGGTGACAACATGTCATTTATTATAATGACACCCTGTCACCTTGTCAACTAAGGTTATATTTATTTAATAATTTTCCTGATTAGTTTATTTATTCCTGTCCAGATATTCTTTTAATGCTTCATCACTTTCCTCAATCCATAAGTCCTCTTCCTCTTCATTAAGTCCCAGGAAAGTAGCAAGCGTGTCTGATGTAGTGCTGTTATTCCATTCGTCAATATAATCGTCGATTGCCTCAAAATCGATTTCACCAGCCAGATATTTTTCTTTAAATGTCATATCAATCCTCTTTCTATTCCTGTCCCTTAATGTTTTTGGATACTGTAATTTCCTGATTGTCGATATGTTCCCGCATAGCTACCTTAGCTTCATCCACTCTGCGCTGTCTTACTGCCTTTAATATGTTGTCATGCTCTAAAAGAAGTACCTGACGTTTATCTTCATCTTTAATATATTCCAGGCGATACCGGTACATCTGTTCTCTTAAATTATTGATCATCTGTATCAGTCTGTCATTACAGGTACCTTTGTAGATCACATCATGATAAGCTTCATCTGTCTCAGCAATATCCATAGGTCTTCCTTTTAACACTGCATTCCGAAACTGTTCCTGCTTCATCTCCAGTTCTGCTACAGCCTCCGGTGTCATACGCTGACAAGCCAGTTCAATGGCCAGTTCTTCCAATGAACGGCGCACTTCCAGCACATCCCTTAAGCTTTTCTCGGAAATTTTAGCCACTTCGGCACCTTTTCGCGGAATCATGAGAACCAGGCCTTCCAGTTCCAGCTTACGGATTGCTTCCCTGATGGGGGTACGGCTGACCCCTAGACGCTCTGCCAGCTGAATCTCCATCAGACGTTCCCCTGGTGCCAGCTCTCCTTTTAGTATGGCCTGCCTTAAGGTATTAAATACCACATCACGAAGCGGCAGATATTCATTCATATTGACTTTTAAATCATTACCCATTGGGTACCTCCTTGGTATTATAAAAATTCGTTAAATAAACTTGTTTTGCCAGATTCCTGCATTCTCCATACCGCAGTTCTTCATATGCTCTGCCTGCGGCGATGGGATTGGTAAAGATGCCAAAAACCGTAGGACCGCTTCCACTCATCAGTGCATTAACCGCACCCAGCTCCTTCAGTTTTTCTTTTATGTCCGCTATCACGGGATATTCCCGGATAGTTACAGTCTCTAATACATTGCCAAGACGCTCTGACACCTTATAAATGTCATGACTTTTAATCGCCTCTATTATTCCGTCTATATCCGGATGATCTTCCTTTTTTAGTTCAGCCAGATTCAGATGGTCATAAACGAACTTGGTGGAAACGCTTACGGAAGGTTTTGCAATCAGCACCTGACACTGGGGCATATCGGTGAGAGGGGTGAGGATTTCTCCAATTCCTTCCGATAATGCAGTTCCTCTCATAATACAATAAGGAACATCTGCTCCAATTTTTACCCCCCGGTTCATCAGTTCTTCCCTTGTAAGACCAAGCTGAAACATCTTATTTACCCCAAACAGCACTGCGGCAGCATCGCTGCTTCCCCCCGCCATACCTGCGGAAAC
>SVDS01000042.1:18555-35124 GCA_015057715.1 Paenibacillaceae bacterium | reverse complement strand
AAATCAATTTTCTTTACATTACCCATCTGATAGGCTTCTCCAATTCTTGTTTCGCCAAGACAATAGGAGCACAGGGCGGAAGGCATGGGGAAACGAAGCTGCATTCCCTGAACAGTCTGTATGTTCTGGTTTTCATCATAAAGAAGACTTGCCAGTTCGTAAGCTCCCTGTCCGGTCAGTCCGTTTACATGCATGGTAATAGCCCTTGGGTTGACAGAGCTGACACAGGAAGCAAATACCTCCCGTTCTGCCTGAGAAACGATATCTCCTTTGGTAATCACCACGAAATCGGCGGCTTTTAACATGGGGCCGATTTTTTTAGGTGTATTAATGCCGGATAAGTTATCGATCACACAGACTCCCTTTACCTCTTTTAAATACGGGGAACAGCGGTTACAAAGACCTGCCGATTCCGTAATAAGCAGATCAAGCTTTTCTTCATTTCCCCAGTTAACCACCTCTTCAATATTGGAAGCGAAGAAGTGATCCGGGCATAAAGCACCGGATAAGCCCTTTTTCACAGGGATTCCCGCTTTTTCATAGGCAACGTCATCGTCTGTATAAAGACAGTCAAATTTTACCACGCCCACTTTAATGTTCTTATCACGAAAGGAAGAAATTGTTTTTAAAATGACCGATGTCTTACCGGAAGAGGGCGGGCCTGAAAATACAATCAGATTCATAAGAACTCCTTCTGAGCAGCCGCAAAGAACAGCTTTTCTATTTTCTTGATTAATTCTCCAATATCATTGTTGTGTATAAAATCCCAGCCGATCCACATGAAATTCTGGTCGGGTTTCAGCTGATTGTCCACCAGGGGATTGGTAGATGGAAATTTTCCGTTTGAGGAAAGAATATCTCCAATATCTTTTGAATATAAAAGATCAACGAAAGGTTTTACCTTATCCTTATTCTTTGATTTTGCCAGCAGGAAAATCGGACTGATTATGGCTCCGTCCTTTGGCCATACCGGACGCATAGGGCTTTTCTCATCTGTCATGCTTGCAAAGAAATAGGGTGCAACTGTAATGGCGGGAATCTTATTTCCATCCTTTAACTTGTGGGATTTGATCATCTGAGCCGGATGCATGCTCTGTAAGAGGGCTTTCCCCATCTTTTCGATTCCTTCTTCCCCATAAAAGCGGTAGATGTGAAGCAAAAATGCATTAAACATATCCAGATCCTTCATGGGAAGGCTGATGCTGTTTTCAAACTCCGGCTTCATTAAATCTGCCCAGCTCTCAGGGAAAGGGCGGTCTCCTAATACATTGGTGTTAACCATGAAAACTGCAGGAACAATTCCGATGATGGCATACTGGTTTTTGGGGTCCTTTAGTGATAAGTTTTCATTATCAAGATCCGGGTTTAAATGTTCAATACCGGAAAAATCTTCAAATACGCCTAAATCCTGATAACCGCCAATCATCTTTTTGTCAAAGAATAAATCAAAACCGGCTGAAAGATAAAGGTCTGACAGACCGTCAGGATTTCCATCTGCTAAAATAACCCGATCCTTTACGTCATCAAGTCCCAGGTTTGCGGATTTTAAATGATACTCCACCTCATATCCAAGGGAGTCCTTATTTTCCTCAAGCCAGGATTCGAATTTTTCTAAAAGAGGAATACGGATGGGGCAGGGCAGTACACCCTCGATACGGATATCCCCTTTATTCTCTGATTGTGCAGGAGTGAGACCATCCGTCAGGCTGGGCGCCTTCTGACCGATTACTTCCTCCAGTTTCTTTATAAAAAGTTCCTGATTTACCTTTCTCATAGCCAATGCTGTTTCTAAAGAAATGGTTTTACCAAGAGTTCTGCGCATAACGGGATTGCTTAAATTCTCAAAACCATTGGCAATAAATACTTCAATGGTTTCCGGATAGGTTTCCGTGATATGAAAGATCGTATCAGAAGCTTTAAAATAATTTGACATAATATTTCCTTTCTCTATGTTAATTGTAAGTTGGTTTCTGAAATTACGTTTATCATACCATAGTTTCTCTGTTTTGTTTGTTGTAAAAACAACTTATTTCAAATAGTTTTGATATTATTTCTTGTTAAGGCACTATCTTTTTCATTACTGAGATAGTATGATGAATTCATAAAAATTTGATTCGCAGAGGGGGAATACAATTGTTAAAACCAAAAAAAATCACTCTGGCTTATTTCTCAGGGACTGGTTGTACAAAAGAAGTCTGTCTGTGTTTCGCACATCAATTGGCAAAGAAGGGATTGGAAAGCAAAACCGTCAGTCTGGAAAATCATAATCCGGGAAATTTAAAACTGCCGGATCTCCTGGTGATATTTTCGCCTGTATATGCCTTCCGCCTGGCTTCCATTACTGAAAAATGGGTCAAAGGTCTTCCAAAATCCAGCCGCACCATGGTTGTAATCGTACCTGTGTCCGGAGGAGGGGATATCTCACCCAATACAGCCTGCACCATTTTTACCAGACGGATGTTAAAGAAAAAGGGGTATCATCTGATCTATGAAAAGATGATTGTAATGCCGTCTAATTTCGGTACCAATGCGGGGGATGAAATTAATCAGCAGTTATTACGCATATTACCGGAAAAAACAAAAGAAATGATTGAAGAAATTCTGAACGGAGAACATCATTTTCTGATGGCAAAGCCCCAGGATCGTTTTCTTGCAATGCTTGGAAAAGGAGAACATCTGGGTGCAAGATTATTCGGCGCTTCCATCCACCCCTCTTCACAATGCACTCACTGTGGGAAATGTTCACAAAAGTGCCCGACCCGGAACATTAAAATGGATCAGGGAATTCCAAAGTTCGGCTTTCGTTGTATTTTTTGCTTAAGATGCATTTATTCCTGTCCGGTACATGTACTGAAACCAGGAATCTTAACCTCTGCAGTTTTAAAAGATGGTTTTCATGTACAGAAGTATAAAAAACAGGAGTCAGACGAAATGAGTCCGAAGCAGGCAGAGTTTCATTTAAAAGGTGCCTGGAAGGGCATTAGTGACTATTTACAATAATCCGTTAATCAGGCGGGGTATGGGTTCCTTAAAAGGAATCCGTACCCCGCCTGAAATATGGTTATAATTTTAAATCAATCCCGCTGGTTTTTGCTTCCATCATTGCATCTACAATCGATATAATCTGTGCTCCGGCCTCTACCGGAGGCATTCCGTTCTTATGAATATTGGAAACCACCGTTCTTTGGGATTCCGGCTTCTTCGTACTTGATTCATATGCCATATAGGCACTTAAGCTTTCTCCAGTTGCAAGACCAGGTCTTTCTCCTATGAGAATAATGGTGATTTTAGCATGTAATGCTTCACTGATCCGGTCCATAGTGGCAACTCTTGCAAATTTAACAAAGATTGGATCACCCACTGTATAGCCTTTTTCCTTCAGTCCATCCATAAGCATGGGATAAATATCCGGAAGATTACTGGTAATTGCAGGAGAACTAAGACCGTCACCGGCGATAATCTGCACATCTGCATCGTGTCTGCAGTTTTCACTGATTAATTTCAGGGTTTCATCGGAAAAACGTCTTCCAAGATCCGGCCTTGTTATATATTCATCTTTATTTTTGCATAAACTATGAACCTTTAAAAATCCCAGCTGATCCACCACTTTTTCATCCACCTCTGACCAGACTGCATCCATGGCGACAGCATGATCAGCACGAAAGCGGAGATAGGTTTCTGTTTTCAGCCTGGTCCCTGCCTTACCCACACAGATTCTTGCAGCCGTCGTCTTCTTTAAATTGACACAGGACGGAAGGTCAGCCGGCTGGTTAATCGTTACCCGTTCTGTTAAATCAAGGGATGAGATATCCCTTACAAAATCCTGATCCATTTACTTCACCTCCTGTGTGAAAATAGAGGGATCACCGGCGCGTTCCGTCAGTTGTCCGTTTTCCATAATTCCCAGTTCCTCCATGCGTTTTTCAAATTCTCTCATGGGTCGTTTTCCGCTTGTTTCCCGAAAGGCTGCCGCGTCATGATAACTGGAAGACTGATACATCAGCATTATATCATCCCCTGCCGGTATTCCCATTACATAATTGACACCAGCACTGGCAAGGAGAACACCTAAGTTTTCCAGGTCATTCTGACTGGCTTTCATATGATTGGTATAACAGACATCGCAGCCCATGGGGATACCGGTGAGTTTTCCCATAAAATGATCTTCCAGCCCTGCCCGGATTACCTGAGCTCCGTCATATAAATATTCCGGTCCGATAAAACCGACTACGGTATTGACGCAGTAAGGGTGGTAACGCTTGGCAAATCCGTAGCACCGCGCTTCCATTACCAGCTGATCCGCATCGTGATGACCTTCTGAAGAAAGTTCAGACCCCTGACCTGTTTCAAAATACATAAAGTTAGGACCTTTGGAGCTTTTCTTTTCCTTCATCAGTTCATAAGCTTCATCCATTAAGGCAGTGCTGATTCCAAATGCCGTATTTGAGATCTGTGATCCGGCAATGGATTGAAACATTAAATCCATAGGACTGCCTTTTTTCAAAGCCTCCATCTGGGTGGTAACGTGGGAGAGGACGCAGTTCTGGGTGGGAATCTGCCATTTGTCCATAAAATCACGGAAAGCCCGCAAAATTTTATCCGTTTGCTCCACTGTATCTATGGCGGGATTTAAACCGATTAGTGCATCGCCGTTTGCATAGGAAATCCCTTCAAACACAGATGCCATAACCCCTTCAAAGCTGTCTGTGGGATGATTGGGCTGCAGCCTGGAGGCCAGGGTTCCCGGAAGACCGATTGTTGTATTGCAGGTAGCCGGAACAATCAGCTTTTTAGAAGCCACAATGATGTCAAGATTGCTCATCAGCTTTGTCACACCTGCTATCACCTCGGCAGTAAGACCATCACGAATCTCTTCAATGGCAGCAGCAGGAGAGGCAAGAATAAATTCCCGCAGTTCTCCAAGGGTTATGGATTTGATTTTTTTATAGGCTTCCTCATCCACTCCATCCTGAATCACTCTTGTGACTTCATCGGTTTCATAATCAACAACTGGATGGTTACGTAAATCAGAAACGGATAAATCGGCAAGTACAACTTTGGCAGCAATGCGTTCTGCTGCATCTACCGCGGCAATTCCAGCCAGTGTATCACCGGATTTTTCTTCATTCGCTTTTGCCAGGACTTCCCTGACGGATCGAAATTCGTAGGTTTTACCGAATAATCTTGTCTTTAATTTCACCGTTCCGGCCTCCTATGCTTCCATTTCATTTTCTGCGGATACAAATCCATTTGCAAAAACCTTGTCTTTTACAAGGTAATAAAGAATAGCAGCTGCATATACAATGGCAGCCAAAAACAAAAGAGAGGCCTGGGAAACCATGAGGGCAACTACGACTACTGCACAGGTAATTGCTGCAATCATTGGAATCAGTGCGGATTTTAACCGGTATGGACGTGCCAGTGCTGGCTCTTTTTTCCTTAGAACAAACCAGGAGGCAATGGATAAAACTGCCATTACTGACGAGCCGATACAGGAGAAGACAACCAGGCTTCCTACATTTCCGGTGATTACAAAGAAGAGACCAATCAGGCTGGTGCTCACAAGAGCAAAGACCGGAGTACCATTTTTATCAAGATTTGAAAGTGCTTTTGGAAGATAACCGCTTCTGGACATGGCATATGCCTGTCTGGAATATCCGATCATAATTCCATGAAGACTGGCCGCCAGACCAAATAATCCAAAAAATCCTACTAATTTTACAAAAAATGAATTTTCACCATAGACTTTGGATAGAATCGCCGGAAGTGGATTATCGGTGGAGGCAACAGCTGATAAATCCGTGGCAGAGTTACCGGCAGTAACAATAAGGACTGCAACTGCCATAACAACCAGTGCGCCGATTCCCGATATAAATGCTTTTGGTATGTCTTTTTGCGGATTTTTACATTCTTCCGCCCCCATTGCTCCTGACTCCACAGCCAGATAAAACCAGACTACAAATGGAATGGCAGCGAATATGCCATGCATGCCGTTCATGGAAGCTCCGGAAGAGAACAGACCGTGTACATCTACAGTTGGAATTCCAAGGATAAAATAAACAGCTACTCCAAGAATCGCCACTGCCGTAACAATTACACTGACGATGGCAGCAGATTCAATACCCTTGATATTAATAAAAACAAAGATACAAAAGGCAGTAATAGCGGCGATATTTGCCGGGATAACAGGAAACAGTCCATGAACATATGCACCAATGGAAAGTGCAATTCCTGGTGTTGCAAAGATATACTCAAGGAGTATGGAGAAACCGGCTATAAAACCGGCGAACTTACCAAATGATTTTTCTGCATATGCAGTTGGACCAGCTGCAGACGGGATGGCTGTTGCCAGCTCTGAGTAACAAAAGACAAAAGAAACATAGAAAAGTGTGACAATGAATGTTGCGATTAAAGCTCCTGTAAAATTAGTCTTCTCAAACAGATAATTCCAGCCAAAATACATACCGGATACAACTGCACCTACAATAATCGCCCATAGCTTAACCGGTGTAAGAGCTTTGTTCAAATTTTTTTCTTCCATAATGGAATCCTCCTGATTTTTCTTGTTTTTATTGATACACTAATGTTTTAATCACAACGGGTACCGCGCTTCCAACCGGTGATCCGATATCTATGTAATCACCATCCTCAACCTGGATCTTATCCAGGCAGATAACGGGTTTGCTGCATGGCGTATGAATCCGGATCATCTGACTCAGTGCTTTTGCAAAGTCTTCTTTTAAAAGCACAATTACAGGACTTTTTAATCCCTCATAAAGTCTGGCAATCTGATCTGCAAGAAGTTTAAGTTCTCCGTATCTGGGACTTTTTTCCCCTTTTATACTCACTGCAAGAACCTCATCCTCGTAAAGTTCCATAAGAGGTCTGGTACTTCTAAACACATCTTCCCACTGGCTGGCAGCTGCCGGGCATTTTACTATGGGAATATTTCGCATAGGTAAAATAGAGGGTTCCACACCTACCGTACTTCCGCTGACGGACAGAGAGTGGCTTCCTGCTCCGATTACGGTTGCCCTTATTTTTTCCTCTGGAATGATAAGTCTGCTCTTATAGGGGGCAAGAGCCTGAGTGATTTTGATTCCAAGCAAAGGCCCGATGTCTCCATACTGAAACCATTCTTCCTGGTCTTTCATTTCGTTTAATAATCCCACGTATTCGCCCACTCCACCCGATATAGATATAAAATCAAGATTCTTTGGAATGGTGAAATCTGTGATGTATAACGGGAGAGTGTCCTCATTCATTTCACGTAAACCAAGTGCCTGCAGGCAGCTGTCTGCCAGATAATCGCAGAAACGTTCCAGCACTTTGATATCAGCAGTTTCTCCCTGTCTGATTGCCAGTTTATGACTGGTAATTATATGGAGAATTCTGTCTGAAATATAGGTTACGTTGCCAGTGTCCTCCAGTTTAATCAGCCTTCCGCCAATGTCCATTGCGAAAGAGTCCGTACAGATACCGCAGTCAAATACAGCCGCATTTAAGGTTCCCCCGCCGATATCCAGGTTAATGATTCTCCTGCTCCTTCTTTTTGATTCTTCGCTGATTCCGGCTCCCCTCCCGGCTAAAACCGCTTCCAGCCTGGGTCCTGCGGTAGCAACAACAAAATCACCCAGATACTCTGATAACCAGATGTTCACCTGCCGGGCATTATACTTTCTGGCTGTTTCCCCCGTAATGATAACGGCTCCGGTTTCTATGTTCTCCTTTTCAATGCCACTTTCTTTTATAGACACCTTTACCCGTTCCCGGATCTGCTCAAAATCTATGGCATCTCTTGAAATCAGTGGTGTGAAGATAATTGGACTTCGATAGATAACCTCAGTCTCATCAATTTTAGTCATGGGAAGAAGGGAAGGCCCCAGCCTGGTTGAGATCTTAATATTGCTGATAATAATTTCCGTTGTACTGGTTCCTATATCCACGCCAATACTGTACAACCATATACCTCCTTCCGGCAGCTTCACAAACGAAAGAACAAATAAAAAAGACGAAGGGGATTTCCTGGCAGGAAACGTCTTCGTCTTTCATATTTCGTATGAAGTTTTTATATTAACAATTAATATAAGGACTTTGTATTCATTTGTCAACAGTTAAATGAAAAAGTTTTTATATCGTTAGAATCTTAAGTAGGAAAGATAAATCCATTGTGCAACATGCACATGACAATTGTCATACGGACAAGCCATATAGTGATATGTGCATAAATATTGTTGACTTTCCTCCTGCGGTTGTTATGATGAAGACAGGAAAGGGGGTATTTATATGCCAGATGAGACGGGAAATCAAAAAATAATTGTTGCCGGGCACATTTCCCTGGATATTACACCGGTCTTTAAAAGCAGTGACGGACGGAAAATTTTAAAGTCCTTCCAGCCTGGTAAACTTTTAGAAGTGGGAAACGCCAACATATCCGGAGGCGGAGCGGTTTTTAACACAGGGCTTGGGCTGCATGCTCTGGGAGCAGATGTCCTTTTAATGGCAAACACAGGGGATGATGACTTTGGAAAGATCCTAAAAGGAAAGATACAGGAAAGAGGGTGTGAAAGCTGTATTACGGTTATTCCCGGAGAGGATACAGCCTACACGATTGTTCTGGCACCAAAGGGGGTTGACCGGTTATTTCTTCATAATCCCGGTTGTAATGAAGCCTTTGGCTTTGAACATGTGGATTTTAGTAAAGTGGCTAAAGCAGCTCATTTTCATTTCGGTTATCCTACACTGATGAAGCGGTTCTTCCAGAATGACGGACTGGAATTAAAAGAGCTTTTTTGCCGCATCAAAGAACTTGGACTAACCACTTCCCTGGATTTAGCGGCGGTGGATCCGGAATCGGAAGCTGCATCCTGCCGCTGGGACCGGATTTTTGATTCCGTGCTTCCTTATGTGGATTTTTTTGTACCAAGTATCGAAGAACTGGGGTTTTTGTTAAACCGTCCCCTCTATGAGAAATGGCAGGAAATTGCTGACGGCGATGATATTACCTCCATTCTCTCTTTAAAGAAAGACGTAAAAACCATTGCAGACCAGGTCCTGCAGCTGGGCGCAAAGGCAGTTCTTTTAAAATGCGGTGCAGCCGGAATGTACTTAAAAACAGCCTCAAAACAGGCGTTTACTGATGGACCGGATATCTTAAAAGGCTGGGCAGATATTTCTTACTTCCAGAACAGCTTTCTGCCAGACCGGGTTCTTTCTGCCACCGGAGCGGGAGATACCAGTATTGCTGCATTTATTAAAGCCATGCTGGAGAAACGTTCACCAGTAGAATGTGTGAAACTTGCAGCGGCAACAGGTGCTTCCTGCGTGACTGCTTATGATACAGTAAGCGGGCTGCTGCCTTTCGAAACATTAGAGGAAAAAATCAAAAACGGGTGGGAAGAACAGAACCGAATCCTGCCATAAATGAAAAGGAGGAATTACATATGCTAGTTACCATGAAATCAATTCTTAACCTGGCTGAAGCCAGAAACATTGCTGTAGGTGCCTTTAATATTACTTCTCTGGAAGGAATCCAGGCAGTATTAGGCGCGGCGGAAGAAACCGGACAGCCAGTTATTTTACAGTTTGCACCTGTACATGAAACAATCATTCCCCTTACCGTAATGGGACCCATCATGGTTATGATGGCAGAACATGCGGCTGTCCCCGTAGCAGTACACTTAGATCACGGAGACGATTTTAAGAAGTTAAAACAGGCTCTGGACATGGGATTTACCTCCATTATGTACGATGGTTCCGCCCTGTCTTTTGAGGAAAATGCAGCAGGTACTCAGATTGCAGTGGAACTTGCGGCCCCATATGGAGCTTCTGTTGAAGGAGAAATCGGTGCAATGGGCAGAGAAGAATACAAAAGCGTGGGAGAGGATGAGGGAAATGAAGCGGCCGAAAGCTGCTACACAGATCCGGAGCAGGCGGAAGCATTTACTTCACTTACCGGAATTGATGCATTAGCATGCTCCTTTGGCACGGTACACGGACTCTATTTAAAAAAGCCCAATCTGGACCTGGACAGAATCAGCCGGATTCGGGACAAAATAGCTCTCCCCATTGTTATGCACGGAGGTTCAGGGATCAGTGATGAAGATTTTTATCAGTGCATCAAACGGGGGGTTCGTAAGATTAATTATTATACCTACCTGGCAAAGGCCGGCGGCATGTATGTGAAGGAAAAGGCCGCTAATGCAGAAGATGTGGTGTTTTACCATGATGTAACCCTATGGGGAGTGGAGGCAATGAAAAATGACGTGCTTCATACCATTAAAGTATTTTCTGGTATGGAACAGAAAGAGAGCGGAAGGCTATGAAACGTTCTGAAGTTAACAAAGCCTTAAAGGATATGGAACAGATGATTCAGACATGTGGATTTTCCCTTCCGCCTTTTAGCAGCTTCACTCCTGAGGAATGGAGGGAAAAAGGACATGAATACGATGAGATCCGTGACAATATGCTTGGCTGGGATATTACGGATTTTGGACTTGGGGATTTTGACCGGATTGGATTTTCACTGATCACTCTTCGAAATGGGAATGTAAAGCAAAAGAAATATACAAAAACCTATGCAGAAAAACTGCTCTTCTTAAAAGAAGGACAGTCAGCCGCCATGCATTTCCACTGGACAAAAATGGAGGACATTATAAACAGAGGGGGAGGCAATGTGCAGATCCGTGTCTACGAATCCGGCCCAGACGGAGGTCTTTCTGATTCTGACGTAACAGTTAACGGTGATGGACGAAGTTATATGGTTCCTGCCGGAACCGTGGTAACACTGCGCCCTGGGGAGAGCATTACCATTTATCCTTATCTCTACCATGACTTTCATGTGGAACCTCATTCAGGTCCGGTGCTGCTTGGTGAAGTATCCATGTGCAACGATGATCAGGAAGACAACCGATTTTACCAGCCAGTCGGCCGTTTCCCCCAAATAGAAGAAGACGAGCCCCCTTACCGTCTCCTTTGCAACGAATACCCCAAGGCGGAGTAATTGTGCAATGTGATGAAAATTCAGGCATGGTCAATCCGGATTCACTAAATACAGCATATTAAATATGACAAATGTAATGAAAAACTAATTACATTGTGCACATGTTTTAAAATCAGCGAAATGATATGATGTTTATGCAGCATATAACACAATTATATAATGTATAAGGAGGATTTACCATGAAAAAAAGCACAAAAAAGCTTGCCGCAATTCTGATGTGCGCAGCCCTTGCCGGAATGTCTGTGGCAGGCTGCAGCAATGGGGAACCAGAAACAAAGGCGCCTGAAACAACAAAAGCAGCTGAAACCACAAAAGCGGAAACAAAGGCTGAAACCAAAGCTGAGGCAAAAACAGAAACCAAAGCTGCGGTAAAATCAGAATCTGCCGTAAACATGGCAGACGCAAATGTAAAAAAGAAAGATCCAAGTAAGCATTATAAATTCGGATATACCTGTATGGACGGAACAAACCCATTCTTTGTAACAATTGAAAAGACCATGCGGGAAATGATTGAAGCTCAGGGAGATGAACTGGTTTCAGTCGATCCAGCCAATGATGTAACTCTTCAGATTACCCAGGTTGAGGATTTGGTCTCACAGAAGATTGATGCCATGTTTATGAATCCGGCAGAAGCAGAGGGAATCCTTCCCGCGCTGGACCAGTTAAAAGAAGCAAAGATTCCAACCGTAGGCTTTGATACAGAAGTAGCTGATATGTCCTATCTGATTTCTTACACCGGATCTGATAACTATAATGCAGGTTTTGTGTGCGGAGAAGATTTAGTAAAGAAATGTCCTAATGGCGGAGATATCATTGTTCTTGATTCTCCAACCATGAATTCCGTAACAGACAGAACAAACGGATTTTTGGATGCCATTAAAAACCACAACTTCAATATTGTTGCCCAGCAGGATGCAAAAGGTAATTTAGAGGTCTCCATGGGAATTGCAGAAGATTTACTTCAGGCTCATGGGAATGTAGTTGCCATCTTCGGCGGAAATGATCCCACTGCACTGGGCGCACTGGCAGCGGCAAATGCAGCAGGCATTAAGGACTGCAAAATCTATGGTGTAGACGGTTCTCCTGATATTAAGGCAGAAATGGCTTCCGGCACTTCTCTTATTGAAGGAAGCGGCGCTCAGTCACCAGTTAAAATTGCTCAGTCTGCAGTTAACATTATGTACTCATACTTAAACGGGGAAGAAGTCGCTGACCGGTATCCCGTGGAAACATTCCTCATTACATCTGAGAATGTAAAGGATTATGGCACAGACGGCTGGCAGTAAATACAGATAAGAGGAACCTGCCTCCTGGAACAAGCGTGTTGCATGCACCGGGAGGCGGTGCCTTTTTTCCAGACTGGCGTCATAAATGGATAACGAACAGGCAGGTGAATATATGAGTGAAAAAATTCTGCTTCAAATGAAAAATATACATAAATCTTTCCCGGGAGTCAATGCATTGCAGGGAGTGGATTTTGAACTGTTCCCCGGGGAAGTTCATGCCCTTCTTGGTGAAAACGGGGCTGGAAAATCCACGTTAATCAAGGTATTAGGCGGAATCTACATTGCAGAAGAGGGAGAAATTTTCATTGAAGGACAGAACGTGGTCATTGACGGAGTAAATGCTTCTCATGCCAACGGAATCTCCATCATCCATCAGGAACTGGTACTGGTCCCTCATATGACCGTGGCAGAAAATATCTTTCTTGGACGGGAACCTGGGAAAGGCGGTTTTATCGACCATGAGACAATGGAGCGGGAAGCAGGAACGCTTTTAGATGATTATCATATGAGCATCTCTCCGGGAGCCTTTGTCAAGGATTTAACCATTGCCCAGCAGCAGATGGTTGAGATCGTAAAAGCTATTTCATACCGTTCAAAAATACTGGTCATGGATGAGCCAACCTCCTCCATATCGGATAAAGAGGTGGAATTCCTGTTTCAGACCATGCGTATGCTGACCAAAAAAGGTGTGGGAATTATATATATTTCCCATAAAATGGATGAGCTGGAGCAAATCTGCGACAGAGTGACGGTTTTAAGGGACGGTGCCTATGTAGGAACAAAAGTTGTAAAGGACACTTCAAGAGACCAGTTAATCTCCATGATGGTCGGGCGGGAACTGACAAAATATTATACCCGGGATTATAAAGAACCGGGTGATGTTGTATTAAAATGTGAAAACATAACAGACGGCAAGATGGTAAAAGGAGCCAGCTTTGAACTGCGTCAGGGAGAGATCATCGGCTTTGCCGGATTAGTGGGAGCAGGCAGAAGTGAAACCATGAAATGTATTTTTGGTCTGACCCCATGTCTGTCCGGGGAAATCTATGTAAATGGAAAACCGGCAAAGATCAGATCACCATTAGATGCCATGAACTATAAAATAGCACTGGTGCCGGAGGACCGAAAGCAGGAAGGCCTTTATCCGGTGCAAAGCGTGCGCTTTAATTCCACAATCGAAGTGCTTAAATCCTTTATCAAAGGCATACTGGTCAATCTGAAAAAAGAAGAAGAAATAACCGGAAAATATATTGAAATGATGGATACAAAGACTCCATCCCAGGAACAGCTGATCGGAAACCTATCCGGCGGAAACCAGCAGAAGGTCATGATCGGCAGATGGCTGGCCACTTCTCCTGACATCCTGATTCTCGATGAACCAACCAGAGGCGTTGATGTAGGGGCGAAATCTGAAATATATGCAACCATGAATGAACTGGTCAAAGAGGGAATGTCTATTATCATGATTTCTTCCGAACTGCCGGAAATTCTTAACATGAGCGACCGGATATATGTCATGTGTGACGGAAGAACCACCGGCTGTTTCCACCATAGCGAAAACATAACTCAGGAACAGATTATGAAGCTGGCAGCCAAGTAGGAAAGAGGGAGAAATCAGATGACAACAAGAATTCAAAAAAATGTAAAACAGTATTTAAAAGATAACATCGGAATTATCGGTGCACTGCTGATTCTGTGTATTTTTCTGTCCATATTTCCAAAGACCAGCGGTGTATTTCTGACACATAAAAATATATTTAATGTACTGAGGCAGATATCATCCAACTTATTCCTTGCATGCGGAATGACCATGGTAATTATTTTAGGAGGAATCGACCTTTCCGTAGGTTCCATTATAGCCCTGTCTGGCTGTGTTGCCGCAGGCTGTGTGGCACGTTATAATCTTCCCATATTTGCGGCTATAATAATCGGCGTTCTCATCGGTACGGCAGTTGGTATGGCAAACGGCGTGGTTATCTCCAAGACAACCATTCCGCCGTTTATTGTCACACTTGCCACCATGAATGTGGCGAAAGGTCTGGCCTACGTATATACCGGGGGTTCTCCCGTAAGAGTCGTTACGAAGAAATGGCAGTTTCTTGGCGCCGGCTACATTGGAGGAGTTCCCACCCCTGTTATAATCCTGGTATTTGTATTAATCATCACTGCAGTTATTATGAATAAGACAAAGCTGGGGCGCCACATCTATGCAGTGGGAGGTAATTCCCAGGCCGCCAGATTCTCCGGAATCAGTACGGCAAGAGTAAAATTACTGGTACATACCTATTCCGGACTTATGGCAGGTCTTGCAGGTGTTGTTCTCGCTTCCCGTATGTATTCCGGCCAGCCCACCGCAGGAGACGGAGCAGAAATGGACGCCATTGCGGCAGTTGTGGTTGGAGGAACTTCCATGGCAGGCGGTTCCGGTAAAATCGGAGGCACCATTATCGGAGGACTGATTATTGGTGTATTAAACAACGGACTGAATCTTTTGAATGTCAACTCATTCTGGCAGTATGTGGTAAAGGGTATTGTCATTCTACTGGCAGTATTTGTAGACTACTTGCGGAACAAGAAAAAGGGCTAGAATTCTTAAGAGAGCAGGGAGCGTTTCCTTAACAGTGAAACGCTTTTTGTGGTATAATAAATAAAAAAACACGGGGGTGTTTATACATGAAGAGAAAGGCTGGGGTATTTCTCTTAATTGCACTGACAGTAGCCTTGTTTACCGGCTGCAGCAGGAGGAAGGACGAAGCACCTCCTCACGAAGCTCTCATATTTGGTGCCACCTATATGACGCGGAATAATCCCTACTTTAATGTTTTGGGACAGGGGATTGAAGAAGTGGTGGAAGCCAATGGAGATATTCTTTTAACCAGAGATCCCTTGCAGGATCAGAAGAAGCAGAATGAACAGATTGAAGAACTCATCGACGAAGGAATCAGCATGCTTTTCTTAAATCCGGTGGACTGGGAGGAGGTCCGTCCGGCATTACTGGCCTGTAAAAAAGCAGGCGTGGCAGTGATTAATGTAGATACTGTGGTGAAGGACCGGGATCTGGTTATATCTGTGATTGAAACGGACAACTATCAGGCAGGTCAGCTTTGCGCCCTGGATATGATGAAGCGCAGGAAATCTGCGGATATTGTAATACTGGATAATCCCATTCAGATGTCTATTACCTACCGGGCACAGGGGTTTACTGACGCCATTGCAGGTAATCCGGGTTACCGGGTGGTATACCGGCATGCGGCAGCAGGTGAAATCGAAGTTTCGTCTAAAGTGATGGAGGAGTTTTTAAACCAGAATATAGGGTTTGATGTGGTTCTTGGGGGCAACGATCCTACGGCTCTTGGCGCGCTGGCAGCTCTTCAGCAGGCCAGAAAGGAAGATGGAGTCCTGATCTACGGCATAGACGGTTCTCCTGATTTTAAGGCGATTCTGGACATGGGGTATGTGACCGGAACCAGCGCCCAAAGTCCCAAAGCCATTGGAAGGGTTGCTGCCGAAACTGCTTACCGGTATTTAAACGGAGAACCGGTGGAACCATACATCAGTCTGTCCAGTACCTTCATTACAAAGGACAATCTGGCTGAATACGAAATTGACGGCTGGCAGTAGGTGAGAGATGGATGACAATAAATTTAACGGCAGGATCAGGATTTTGCAGACCGCAATCCTGGTTATTAATATTATATCCGTAATGGGGATCAGTATTTTTATTTACGCGACTATTGAAAAAATCCGAAGAGCCTACGATGCAAGAGAATTTTTAAATGAAATTCAGGCCATCGTCTGGTATCCCTATGCAAAAATCTGGCTCTGTGCCCTGCTGTTAGGTTTTCTCACTTTAAGCATGGTGATCAGGGACCGGTTGTTTCCCAATAACAGCAAGGTTATTTTAACCAGTCTGGTTGCAGATTTTATTGCCTGCTTTGCAATCATCATTGAACTGAATTTCAACTATAACGGAATCCTGCTGCTGGTCTTTTCCAATGTTATTCTCTATGTGAAAAATGGAAAATCCAGATACATACTGGCAGCCGTTGCCATCGGAAGTTTTATTCTTGCCGATTATGAACTGCTGTCAATTTCTTACAGACTGTATTCCATACAGGATTATATCGCTTTTTACAGCGCCTCGAAACAGCAGTATTTTCTGAGTATTTATAACATTTTCATATCCTTGAATGTAATCCTGTTTGTTGCTTACTGTGTCAATATTATCAATGAGCAGCAGGGAAATATCGATGAAATACACGGATTAAACGAAAAACTCCA
>SVDS01000042.1:13919-18455 GCA_015057715.1 Paenibacillaceae bacterium | reverse complement strand
GTAAATGCAAGAATACCGATCCGGAGGGGAGAGACCTATGATTAAAGTATTGATTGCCGATGATCAGGAACTGATACGCCAGAGTCTGCAGATTGTCTTAAACAGCAGGAAAGATATGACCGTTACCGATGTGGCGGCAGACGGCCAGGAAGTGATGCGGTGCATCCGCAAAAATAAGCCGGACGTAATCTTAATGGATGTACGTATGCCTAAAATGGATGGGGTACAATGCACAAAACTCATTAAGGAAAGCTGCCCTCAGATTAAAATCATCATTCTGACCACCTTTGACGATGATGAATATGTATACAATGCCCTGAAATACGGTGCCAGCGGGTATTTATTAAAAGGAGTCTCCATGGAAGAACTGGCCAATGCGATTACGACTGTTTACAATGGCTGGGCAATGATTAATCCGGATATAACAGCAAAGGTTTTAAGGCTGTTCTCCCAGATGGCAAAAGCCGATTACTCCATTACAGTCAAAGAAAAGAATATGGATGAGCTGACGAGAGCAGAATGGAAGATCATTGCTCAGGTTGAAAAAGGAGCAAGCAACCGGGAAATCGCCCGGACTTTAAACTTATCAGAAGGAACCGTACGAAATTATTTAAGCACAATATTAAATAAACTGAATTTAAGAGACCGGACCCAGCTTGCAATCTGGGCAGTTCAGACCAACGTGAGGAATAAGGTGGAAGGGCGGTCCTTGGAAACAGAGGGGGCTTTATGAAAAAAAGGCACTTTATTTTAAGCGGGCTGATCGGTCTGCTTCTGGTCTTGACCTGCTTTTTTCTCTACAATAAAAACAGCCGTCCCGTTATCCTGGAATTTGGAATGTTTACCGGCAGCAACTGGGATGTGGCAAGTGCCAACAGTTTTAAAATATTCGACCGGGCCATCGCTGATTTTGAAAAAAATCATCCCAATGTAAAGATCCACTATTACAGCGGAATTGCAAAAGAGGATTACTCCGAGTGGTGTGCAAGAAAGCTGCTAGAAGGAAAAACTCCGGATGTATTCATGGTATTAGATTCTGATTTTGATAAGTTTACTTCTCTTGGAGTGATGAAGAATCTGGAAGATTTAATGTCCTCTGATGACAGTTTTCATAAAGAGGACTTTTTCGCAACCGCTTTGGATACCGGACGAAACGGGGGGCATCAGTATGCTCTTCCCTATGAAGTGGTTCCCACCCTGATGTTTGTAAATAAGTCTCTTCTTGCAAAAGAAGGAATTGATATGCCAAAGGAAGACTGGACCTGGGAAGATATGGCTGAGATCTGTCAGAGGGTTACAAAGGATACGGATCAGGATGGGCTTTTAGATCAGTTCGGAACTTATAATTACAGCTGGCGGGATGCCTTATATACGTGCGGGGGCAAGCTATACGAGAACAATCAGGCTCAGATATCCTTTACTGACAACCGGGTTTTAAATGCAGTTAAATACATCAAACGCCTGAATGATATTAATAAGGGGCAGAGCGTAACACAGGAAGATTTCAATGCTGGAAGAGTGGCTTTTATGCCTCTCACCTTTGCAGAGTACCGAACCTACAAAACCTATCCCTACCGGATTAAGAAATATACCAAATTTCAGTGGGACTGTATTACCTTCCCGGCAGATAAAGAAGGCGGAAATATATCAAAGGTAGATGCCCTGCTAATCGGAATCGGCAGCAAAACCAGACATGAAGCCCTTGCCTGGGAATTTTTAAAACAACTGACCTATACAAGCGAAATGCAGATGGATGTTTACCGCTATTCCCAGGGAGTGCCTGCGCTGAGAGCAGTGGCATCTTCCCAGGAAGGTGTGGACTGCCTTCAGGAGGACATGGATGAAGGGGAACAGGTTATAAGCAGCACCCTCTTGTGCCATGTCATTGAAAACGGAATCATCGAACCCAAGCTTCTTCAGTATCAGCAGGTCATGAATCTGGCGGATGGAGAGGTTTCCAAGATACTGCAGGAAAATAAAAATGTGGACAGCAGTATGAAGATTTTTCAGCGGACTGTGAGTAAATATCTGCAGCAGCAGAAATAACTAAGATCAGATTTTAAATGTGTTTTCAAGGTTTACTTTGGCATAAACTTCTCTTGTAACGTCAATCAGCCGTTTCATAGCTGGTGTCAGTATTGTGCCTTTTTTTTTAACAGCGGAAAAGTGGAGTGTGTATAAAATACATATTTCACTTTTTTTGTTGTGTAAGAATATAATATAATTTCAAGTTGAAATTATATGTGCAATATGTTAGAGTAAAATTAATTAAATGAATTAATAAATTCAGATTAAATTTTCAGGCGTAAAAAGGAGGATTGTTTTGAATCTATTATATTTAAACACTCATGATATAGGCAGATACTTAAATATCTACGGTTACAATGTAGAAACTCCCAATCTGAATCAGCTGGCAAGGGATGGGATGCTGCTTCGCAACATGCATTGTGCCAGTCCCACCTGCTCGCCAAGCAGGGGAGCACTATTAACAGGACAATATCCACATAATAATGGATTAACCGGTCTGGCGCACAGAGGATTTGATATTACAGATAAAAAGAAACATTTAGCAGCATTTTTAAGCCAGCAGGGTTATGAGACCGTTCTGGCTGGTGTTCAGCATGAGGTCAGATCAAGGTCAGAGTCATTGCTTGGCTATGAAAAGATATTAAATTCCGAAGCTTATTATCAGAAAGGAATCCGCCAGGAAGAGTTTCTCACTATGCAGGATGAGATGGCGACAGAGGCAGCAGTTAATTACTTAAAATCCAGAAAATCCACAGACCGTCCGTTTTACCTGGCAGTAGGCTATGGCTGTACTCATAGGGAATATCCGGATTTGCCGTCTGGCTATGACTTCGGCTATATTATGCCGCCGAAGGGAATGCCGGATCAATCTGGGACAAGGCAGGATATGGCCAGATTAAAAATAGCAATAGAACGTATGGACCGGTATTGCGGAGAGATTATTGAGACATTAAAGGCCCTTGGGGAATATGAGAAGACGGTGATTGTGTTTACCACAGACCACGGTCTGCCAATTCCAAAGGCAAAGTGTACGCTTTATGATGACGGCACAGGTGTGGCAATGATTGTCAAAGCACCTGGAGTAACCAGATCATTTCAGAGTTCAGATGCTTTGCTGTCCCAGATTGACTTATATCCCACTCTTTGTGAACTGTTGTCTCTGCCAAAGCCGGAGTGGCTTCAGGGTGTATCCTTTTTACCGGTTTTAAACCAGACAGCATCAGAAGTCCGAAGCGAGATATATGGAGAAATTAATTATCATATTGCCTGCGAACCTGTTCGGGCTGTCCGAACCAGCCGTTACAAATACATACGTCATTATCTGTCTGAATATCCATATCAGATTCCCTGCCACATTGATGACAGCCAGCCCAAAGAAATCTTTCATCAGGCTGGTATTTTTGAGCAAAAGCTGCCAATGGAGGAATTATATGATTTAATCGGTGATCCCCAGGAGCGGAATAATCTTGCTGAATGTCCGGAATATGAAAAGCAGAAAATTGAAATGCGAAGTCTCCTTCAATGCTGGCAGCATAAAACCGGAGATCCCTTAGGGGATACCCAAACCGTATCCCTTCCAGAAGGCGCAATTGCCAGTACACCAGATTCCTACAGTACAAAAACGCAGGTAATTCTACCCGAATGCAGACGGTATTTAGAAGATTTGAAAGAGGTACTTCAAAATAATATAAAGGGCTAAGCCTGTCATTGTTCGAAAAGAGCAAAATGAAAAGTTGTAATTTCGATAAGGGATTATAACTTTTTTATTTCTGACCTGAATTTCTAAAACATTGTACGGTTATTTGTGAGAAGTGGAATTAAAAATCCATTACAATGTGGTTATATCAAATGGAGAGAGGTCAGCACAATGAGAGAGAAAGGTGAAGTTGTATTAGAAGTCCGGAATATGTGTAAGAACTTCGGATCAACCATAGCCCTTAACCATGTAGATTTTCAAATCAGGAAAGGAGAGATACGAGGGTTAATAGGGGAAAACGGAAGCGGTAAATCGACCGTTTCATCAATTATTGCAGGAATGCAGCCAGCTACTGATGGAGAGATGTTTTACCATGGAAAGCCATGGAAGCCAAAGACAATGTTAGAAGCGGCAAAAGCCGGAATCGGCATGATCGTTCAGGAAGCCGGAACAATTGACAATATCACGGTAGCCGAGAATATTTTTCTGGGAAATGCGGCTGATTTTTTAAAGGGCCCCTTTGTCAACAGGAAGGCAATGACAAAGGCTGCCGCAAAAGCATTGACGGATTGTGGAATTGATTATATCAATGCGTCCTATCCTACCAGACTGCTGGATATGCAAAAGCGTAAACTGGTTGAGATTGCAAAGGTAATGTCTTTGAATCCGGAGATATTAATTGTAGATGAAACCACGACAGCACTGTCCCAGCGCGGCAGAGATATCTTGTATAAAATTATGCACAAGCTGGCAGATGCGGGTAAGTCCGTAATGATTATTTCTCATGATATGGAAGAAATGATGACCCATTG
>SVDS01000042.1:0-13819 GCA_015057715.1 Paenibacillaceae bacterium | reverse complement strand
GTTGTAAAGGACAGTATTATTGCTTTTCAGCATGGCATGGGCTATGTATCCAAAAACCGTGATTCGGAATCCCTGGAACTTATGGCGCCCGTGAAAGAAAACATTCAAAGCACCGGCTATTGGAAAAATATCTGGAAAAAGCCTTTGATCGATTTTAAGAAAGAGAAAAAGTATGTAACAGATCAAGTGGAAAGCCTGTCAATAAAATGCCGGGATATCAATCAGCCGGTCCGTTTTTTATCAGGCGGTAATAAGCAGAAGGTAGTATTTGGAAAGTGGATTGCTGCTGATTCCAGCATATTAATTCTCGACTGCCCCACCAGGGGCGTTGACGTAGGAGTTAAAGCTGCCATGTATCAGCTGATGTATGAAATGAAAAAGCAGGGAAAAGCGATTATCATGATCAGTGAAGAATTACCAGAACTGATCGGCATGAGTGACCGGCTTCTGATTATGCGGGATGGTGCAGTCAGCGGCGAATTTTACCGCAAAGATGGTTTAAATGAGCATGACCTGATTAACTACATGATTTAAGGGAGGAAATTCAAGTGAAACAATTAACAAAAATAAAGGAAAATCGTTATTTCCTGGAAGTGTTTCCTTTTGCCATTTTATTTCTTCTATTGCTTGTGTTTGGGTTAGGTACAGGAGGACGATTCTTTGCAAAAGCAAATATAACCGGGATTTTTAACCAGGCACTTATAACCGCAACAGCCACTATTGGTATTGCATTTATCTATACCACCGGCAATCTGGATATCTCCATCGGAGCGGTTATTGCCCTGGCTGCAACGGTAGGCGGAAAAATCTATCTGGCAACAGAAAACGTAACGATTATGATTCTGGTAACACTTTTGATCTGTCTGGCACTGATGGCATGGAATTCCACTTTGTCTGTCAGCCTGCATATTAAGACAACCACTGCCGCAATTGTTATGATGCAGATTTATAAGGCAATACAGGAATCACTGGTAGGTGCCGTAGATCTGGCTGTACCTTTTGCCATATGCTCTGCATTGGAAAAGAGCTCATTCCGGATCGCTACTCTTTTGTTATATATGGTTCTGGCAATTGTGATTTACAATTTAACACCATTTGGCAGAGCAATTCGCTTTATTGGCGGAAATGAAAACTGCGCTACTCAGAGCGGCCTTAGAAAGTCAACTTATATTCGCCTGAGTTTCCTGATTGCAGGATTGGGAGTTGGTTTGTCAGCTGTTTATACGATTATTCGTGTAGGAACCATTACCACCTCTACAGCCGGCAGTATGGGGATGGATGTGATGCTTGCCACAGTGCTTGGCGGAATGTCAATTTTTGGCGGAGACCGTTCTAAATGCTATGCAGGAGTGCTGGGAGCTATTACGGTAGTCGTGTTAAATAAGGGGCTTCTTATGATGGGAGTGGATAACTCTCTTGTCCAGGGTATCCGGGGTATTTTATTCCTTTTGTTAGTGTATTTAAATAGCGAAAGACCTGATGTATTACCAACCAGAAAACAATTTTAGGAGGAATGAAGAATGAAAAGAAGAGTACTGGCAATTGCAATGGCATTCACTATGATGGCAGCAGGGCTGACGGGGTGTAAAAGCGCGTCAGAAGAGGCCGCAGCTGAACCCACCACTACAGCGGCAGTCACCAAAACTGCTGTGGATAGTACGGCCGGTCAAACAACTCAGTCGGTAAATTACGATCATAGGACTGACCATGAAAAATTTAAAATAGGTTTGGCATTCGCTGATATGTCTAATGAAAACCTGGAACGAATTGATTATCTTAAAAATTATGTTGCACCAAAATACAACGTGGAATTTATTGTTTCCGAGGCACTTGATTCTGCAGAAGCAGAACTTAATTTTATTGAAAATGCTCAGATTTCCGGAGCTAAGGGAATTCTCAGTTTTGCTCCGACTTACTGGGAGCAGGCCGGAAACAAGTGCCAGGAACTTGGCATCTATTATGCGGTACAAAGAACAGCTGATACCAAAAGTATTGACGAATTGGAATATTTCTGCGGTGGCTTTGGTTCCCAGCAGTCATCAACGGCTGCCCAGATGAAAATAGCGGCTGAAAATTTTCTTGGTGACAACCAAAAACATGGCATTTTGATTCCCACCTTGCTGGCCTGTAAAAATAATGTAGCTCATCGTCTCAATGCAACCGCGATTATGGAAGCAGTTGAGGAAGCATATGGTTTAAAATTTACCAGGCCAATCGATGAACTGGTGGTTTCCGGTGAACCTACAATGGCGGAAAATGATAAAGGAATTGATGTTTATCTGTATCCTGGAGAGATGAAAAACGAAGATGTAATCACAGGCATTTCAGCAGCATTATTAACCGGAAAATATGATGTAGTAATGGGTGCAGGCAATACTTACACACAGTTATCACAGATCATTGACGAAGCAGAGCGGGCATTTAACAAAAACATTATGGTGGCATCTGTTGGTGAATTATCTGAATCGTTACATACTGCTATGAATACGGATGACTGTACTGGTAATAAGGCATTGGACTTTGCTGTAGTAAAGTCAACTACTGTAATTGCCGGCGAAGGCTTTGCTATTTTGATGAATGGTCTGTTAGGTGATTCTGATGTTCTCAAGCCAGAAGGCAAGGCAATGAAATTCGAAGCATTAAACTGGGGTTGTGACGGCCCGCAGCAACTGGCAGAGATTGAACAGCTGGATCAGGATGAATCCACTTATGTATTTAATACTGCCATGATCGATAAGATGATTAAAAAGACAAACCCCAATCTTACCAATGAGGAAATACACAGCATGTTAGGTGATTTAACTCTGTATAACTGCTTAAAAACATTGGGGCTTACTCAATAAAGGAGACTGCCATGAATAAGAGCGCACTTAGATTAAATATTAAAAATGCCATCTGTTCCTTTTGTGTGCCGGCAGGGATATATCTGATTATGGAAATTATCTCAAGGGTGATTACTGGAGCAGGAGTTATTAATAATATGGCAGATATGAAGAATCTGGCTCGAACCTTTGCCTCTTTGTTTTGCATTGCACTGGCCCTCAGCTGCAATCTGCCAGCTGGAAGAATGGATTTTTCACTTGGCTCCCAGATGATTCTGGCGGTGATATTTGGAGGTAATATTGCTTTAGGCCTGGGAATGGGAGGAATCGGGACATTAGTTCTCAGTATTATATTTGGTTTGATTGCTGGTTTCTTAGTTGGTGTGGCATTTGTAAAAACCAGAATTATTCCCATGATTCTTGGTATGGGAATGGCACTGATCTATGAATGTATCTCATTTTCAGCATTTGATTCAAGAGGGCTGCAGACATTCGGAAACAGTAAACTGTCAGTTTTGTCCAATGTAACTTTTATAAGCGTCGTAGTGCTGCTGGTAACTTTAGTTATGGGATATTTATTCCTGATGTCGCCATTTGGCTATAACCGCAAAGCAATTCAGGGTAATCAGAGGATTGCAATGAACTCAGGAATTAATATTTTCTCTAACTGTGTGATCTGTTATACCTTAGCAGGCGGTCTGGTCGCCATCGCCGGAATCTTCGACACCGTCTTTAAAGGCAATCTGGCACCGGTTTTGGGCATGGATTCCCGCGCTACGGTTATGGGTAATATGTTTGCAGTTATGCTAGGAATGACGCTGGCACGCTTCAGCAATTCTGTAGTCGGTATTTTGATGGCTGTATTGTCAATTAAAATTCTCACTCTCGGCCTCTCCAAACTGGCTTTAGACAATAGTGTACAGACCATAATCATCTATTTTCTCTTCCTGATTCTGATGATCTATCGTATGAATGAAAACGAGATCAAGGCATGGAAAAAGAAGAAATTAAGAATAGCAGAGGCAAAACGAATACGAGCAAAAATAGCAGAGTAATAGGAGAAAATTAATGAAAAAACCCGATATATTAATATATTTGAGCGATCAGCACAGCCCCATCTTTTCCGGATGGGGTGCTGTGCCGGTTGAGACGCCGAATTTAGACAAACTAAGGCAGGATGGGACTAATTTTACAGAAAGTTACACCTCATGTCCGTTATGTGTACCAGCCAGAATGTCAATGCTTTCAGCAAAACTGCCTTCCAGAACAGGAGTCTATTCGAATTTTGATACCCTGGCGGATACCATGCCAACATTTCTTCATCCCTTTGTAGCTGCAGGGTATGAGACAGTGCTGATCGGGCGGATGCATTTTATTGGTCAGGATCAAAGACATGGTTTTACAAAGCGTCTGGTGGGGGATATCACACCGGTCACCTGGAACCGTCCAGGCGAATCATTGGCTGAGGAACGGGGAGTATTTAAGGACTGTTTTATGGATACCTGCTGTACGGATGTAATAGGAGGCGGAGAATCTCCGGTGCTTCATTATGATGAAGCAGTGGTGGAGGCAGCCCTTGAATATCTGTCTGAAGAGCATGAAAATCCACAATTAATTGTGGTTGGAACCTATGGTCCCCATTATCCATATGTGGCGCCAAAAGAGTTGTATCTGAAATATTTAGACCGTGTAACTGTACCTGACAGTTTTGAAACGGATATGCCGATGAACCGGCTGCTGGAAAAAAAGAAAAAGGATCGTTCCTTTGATGCGGACGGTGCCAGGCAGGCAATTGCAGCTTATTGCGGGATGATTGAGCATATGGATGGACAGATCGGCAGGGTAAGGACCGCTTTTAATGATTATTCCAAACGTTCCAATCAGTCTTCCATATTCTGCTACCTGTCAGATCATGGTGATCAGGTTGGAGAAAACCGTTTTTACGGAAAGCAGACATTTTTTGAAAAGTCGGCGAAGATTCCGTTTATATTTGCCGGAGATGGCATTGGTACTGCCCGGAGTGTGGCTGCTCCCGTCAGCATTATGGATCTTGGCCCAACGATGTGCGAACTGGCCGGTCTGGAATTTCCTGTTGATACCGACGGAATCAGTCTGGCGAAAATATTAAAAAAAGAAAAGGAGCCGGACTATAAACGGGCAGTCATCAGTCAGTTTATGGCAGGCGATTTTAATGAGAGCAGATGCTATGCAGTTATGGTAAGAAAAAAGCAGTATAAATATATTACTTACCATGGGTATGAGACAGAAGATATGCTTTTTAATCTTGCCGGAGATCCGGAAGAAAAAAATAATCTGTATTCTGAAAACCCAGATATAGCTGGTGAACTAAGTAGTATTGCCATGTCGATTGCGAACCCGGATCAGGAAGAAAAGTCCTCCAGAGATCATTGGCAGATGTATAAATGGATGATGGCCTGGGAAAGGGAAACTGGTATGGACGACAGAGAACGCTGGAGTAAAAACCCGGTAACTGCCAGAAATTTACCGGAGGTCAGATAGGAGTAAGATAATTATGAATAAAAAAAATATTTTATTTTTAGTAGCCGATGATATGAATTATAATTCTCTTGGTGCTTTTGGCTGCCCGGTAGAGGATATCAGTCCTAATCTGGACGGACTTGCTGCTGAGGGTCTCATAATGGAACGTGCTCATGTAACAGCTGCAATCTGCATGCCTTCCAGAGAGTGTCTGTTAACAGGAAAATATCCTCATCGAAACGGTGCACCAGGATTTAATCCCATTGCTGCAGATGTGACTACCTTAACGGAATATCTGCATAAATATGGCTATCTAAATGGTATTTGCGGAAAAGAAGAGCACTGTAAGCCCATTGAGAAATTTGAGTGGGATTATATGGGAGATGTGTTTAATGCGAAACATCTCTATGGCAGAGCACCTTATATCTATTATCAAAAGGCAACAGAATTTTTTGAAAAAGCAAAAACAGAGAATGCACCATTCTTCTTTATGGCCAATTCTCACGATCCCCACCGCCCCTTTGCCGGAAGCGACCAGGAATTAAAAAAGTATGGTTATCATACTTATGCTTCCCGCTATTATAAACCGGAGGAAGTGGCTGTACCAGGTTTCCTTCCTGATATTCCTGAAGTCAGAAAAGAAGCAGCCGAGTATTTTTCCAGTGTACATCGCTGTGATGAAACAATGGGAATGGTAATAAAAGCATTAAAGGAATCAGGGATGTATGACGATACTATTATTGTATTTTTAAGCGATAACGGGATGGCATTTCCTTTTGCTAAAACAAACTGTTATTTAAACAGCAATCGTACTCCAATGATTGTCAGAGCGCCTGGTGTAACAAATGCTGGCGAAAGAAATACGTCTCACTTTATTTCAGGAATTGATTTTATGCCAACAATGCTGGAACTGCTGGAGCTGCCCATTCTAAAAGATATGGATGGCCGTTCTTACGCAGCGGTATTAAAGGGGCAAAAGGAATCCGGCTGGGAAGATGTTTATACTCAGATTACATCAACAGCCAGACATGATCTATATCCAATGCGTGCAGTTCAGGATGCAGAGTATGCTTACATATTTAATGACTGGTCAGATGGAAGTTATCAGTTTATGAATGAATCAAAATTCGGCCGGACTTATCGGGCGATGGTGGAAGAAGCGAAAACCAATGAAACGGTTGCTGCCCGGGTTCAAATGTATGATTACCGGAGAAAAGAAGAATTGTATGATTTAAAGAAGGATCCGGATGCCCTGGAAAATTTAATTGACAGGCCTGAATATCTGGAGACTGTGATTCGTTACCGACAGAAGATGCTAAGATATATGGAAAATACCAAAGATGCGATTGTTGTTCCGTATCGAAAAGCAATACTGGATTTGGATGAGAATTAAGGAACTGTTTGTATAAAAAGGGCAAACTGGATTGATTTATCGTTTGGCCCTTTTTGTAATGTAACAAACATCGGATGTAAAGCGAGGATGGAACGTATGAATGTTTTTGGCATTATAAAATTGATGGTTAATCGTAAGGGGAAGAAAAATCATCGCATATCTCTGAAAAACATGATTCCAGGCTTATTTTTGGGTATTATGATTCCATTAGCAGTTATTTTAGTCATTTATTCCAGTTATATCGCACGTAGTGTGGAAATTTCGTCCAGCCATTCTTCCAGAAGTCAGTTAGAGATATTTAAAAGCCATCTTGAAAGTACCATGAAGGCAACGGAGCGGGTAATGTCTGGAATTGTTTCAGGAAACGCCCAATTTCAAAGTTTTTCAGTAGAATTGATGCTCAATGATATGTACAATCAGTCTTATCATGTGCAGCAGATTCTAAAGTCTAATCTGACTGCCAACGAAAATCTATATACAATGGCAATCTATAGTCCGGTTAATAACTGGTATACCGGTGAGTATAATGCTTATTATGAGATAACGGCTGCTCAGCGGATACAGGCACAGAAAAATCTTGAATCAGAGATTAAGAGGCTTATTAATCAGGGGGATTTTGATTTATCCAAGTGGTTTTTTCATTCTGTTGGCGGAAGAGATTATCTTCTGCGGGGAATGAATTACCGCACGGTTTACTGCATTGCAGTAATTGATCTGGAGAGGCTGAATACCATTGCAGTTCAGAACTATCACATGAATGGAACTTTAATATTTGGCAATGGCAAAACAGTAATTTATCCGGATCTGAAGCTGGGTCTTTCTCCTGATGAGATACAGAAAGCTGGTGACAGTTATCTAATTACTGATGAGGTGAGGAAATACCTTGTTGTTTCTGAACAGGCCGGTTATATTACCCTGATTTATGCAAGACCTTATGACGGGATATTGAATGAAATGACCTTGTTTCACATAATTGTTCTTATCTGTGCCGCAATGGCAGTTGTCGCAGTTCCTTTTGTTTCAATCTGGTTGTGGAAACTGGTTGTCAATCCCATTTCACACCTTACCAGAACAATTGAAGCGATTCGCAGCGGCGATTTTTCTGCTCATGTGGATACGTATGTAGTAGAGGAATTTCGTCAGGTCAATGATATGTTAAATCAAATGATTGATGAGATCTCAGAATTGAAAATCGCCTCTTATGAAAAGGAGCTGGAAAAGCAGAATACGGAATACCAGCTGCTGCAATCTCAGATCCGTCCTCATTTCTATCTTAACTGTTTAAAAAATATATATGGTATGGCGGAGTCCGGAAAAAACAAAGAAATTCAGCAGACAATTCTACATTTATCAAGTTATCTGCGTTATATTTTTACAATCAGCAAAGATTGTATTCCCCTTCAGAAAGAATTGGAGGTGTGCAAAAATTATGCTGATTTATTTTCATTAAATCAGCACCAGGATATTGAATTTTCCTTAACTTATGATGCTGTGCTAACCAATATACCTATTCCGCCGGTCAGTCTGTTAACCTTTATAGAAAACAGCATTCACTATGGTTTTGTTCCAGGCCAGAAACTGAAACTGGTACTTAAGGTAAGCCGTATTGTTACCGCTGAGAGGGTACTGATCCATATTATAGCGGCAGACAACGGACCTGGATTCACCCGGTCTGTTATAAACAGTATTGATAAAGAGGAAATGATGATTGATGGGAAAGGAAAAAAACATGTTGGTATTTATAATGTACTGAAGCGTTTTAAGTTACGCTACGGAGATGATTTTGCAACCGCATTCCGCAACCGGGATGGGGCACTGGTTGAACTGTTTTTTCCATATACGGAAGGGGAAGATTTATGAAATTATTGATTGTTGATGATCAATACCGCGTAGCAGAGGGGCTGCAATGGGGGATTAACTGGCTAAATATCGGTGTCGAACAGGTTTATACTGCCCTTAGTGCATATCAGGCTAAGGATATCATTCAGCAGGAAGAGATAAAAATCATACTTTGCGATATTGAGATGCCGGGGGAAAACGGGATTGAACTGATCCGCTGGGTGAAAAGGCGTTATCCCCATATCTCCTGTATTGTACTTACTGCTCATGCTGACTTTTCCTATGCTCAGGAAGCGTTAAAACTGGCATGTGCTGATTATATTCTACAGCCAGCCTCTTATCCGGTAATTGAAGAAAGTGTCCGGCGGGCAGTTGAGGAATTATGTGCAACAGCTAAGAAAAAAGAATTGGAACAAATGGGAGATGAATATAAAAAGCAGGAAAAAACCCTGATTCGCAATAGTATCAGAAATTATCTAACCGGAGTCGTGGGCGGAAGACAGTTTTTCAAGCTTCAGGAAAAAGAAAAAGTTCCGAAAATGGAACAGACGGTATACTTATTATTGGTACAAATTATCCGCTGGAACAGTCCGGAAGTATGGCAGCCAAGACTGCTGTCAGATACTATGGAAAATATTGCTGCTGAAACCTTTGAACAAAACCGGCTGCAGGTTATTGCTTTTGTTTCAGATTATCCTTGCTTCGGCATGTTAATATGGGGGGGAGATCAACTGCCAGATGAGGATACAATGGATTGCCGGCTGCAATTTATTAATAGTTTTTACCAACAGTTTTTCAAATGTGATACTGCTATTTATATGGCAACACCTTCCCTGTTTCAGGAACTGGAAAAAACCTGGAATAAGCTGATTAATTATCGTGATGACAACGTTTCGCTATCCAACGGCGTTTATTCCGGTTCGCGCAATACTGATAAAGGGATTTCTTACCGGGTGCCGGAGATACGAAGATGGTCGGGGTTATTAAAAGAAGGACATGCCCAGGCAGTTGCAGAGGATGCTGGAAAGTGTCTGGATCGTCTGGTTGAAAGCGGAGTTATGAATCGTAATACACTGCGGGAATTTTATCAGGATTTTTTACAGGCTGTTTATTATGCCTCTCAGAATGGGGAAGGGTTTTTTAAGAAACTGTTTTCCACACAGGAGGAATTTCAGCTTTATCTGGATGGAATGAGAAGCGTTGATCATATGAAATCCCTTATTGGCTATGTAGTCAGGCGTTTTGACGGAAATTTGGATGAGACAGTACCAGATGATCTGATTGAGAAAGTTGTAAATTATATCACCGATCATTTGGAGGAGCAGATTATGCGGGATGAGATTGCCCACCATATACATTTAAATCCTGATTATCTGACCCGTATCTTTAAAAGAGAAACAGGAATGACCTTAAAAGAATTTATAATAAAAGCTAAAATGAAAGAAGCACAGATGCTAATTCAATCAACGAGACTGCCAATCAGCCTGATTGCGGCTAAAGTGGGGTACAGCAATTTTTCACATTTTTCTTACAGTTATAAGAAAATCATGGGGATAACACCCCAGGAAAAGCGGCGGGGCGAAACAGAGGAGGAATAACGGGGATGAAGTCAGGAGTAATGATGGTGGCGGTTTTATTAAGTCTTGCAGGCCTGACGGCCTGTAAGGGACAAAATTTGGTGGATACCGGGGAATATCCAACAATAACAGTCTGTTCTGTCCATACGGCTTCGGCAGAGGCCAATCAGCGGATATCAGAAGAAATCAGTAAGATAACCAGAAAGAAAGCCGGTTGTAATGTAAAGATTATTGGCTATAAGATGAATGATTATGAGGAGGAACTGTCAGTCCTTTATCATTCAGGGCAATTGCCGGATGTATTTGCAGCATTTGAACTGGATTCTTACGAACGGTGGATCAGTATGGGAGCTGCAATCGAAATTGATGATTTACTGAAACCTTATAAAAATAATCTCAGTCCCTATATCCGTGACAAGGAATGGCTGATTGCATATTTAAATGACAAAATCTACGGGATTCCTTCCTGCACTTCTGACAGTAAATGTATGGGGTTTGTATTTCGCCGTGATATTGCTGAGACACTGAAAATTGACTGGCGTTCAATTAAAACCATGGATCAGCTTCATGAAATGCTGCTGTCAGTAAAGGAACATTATCCTGATATGAACCTGATTGTCCCTCATGGCGGGAGAATTATCCCACGTATGATTCAGGACCGGCTGGGCAATAACATTGGCGTGTTGGTGGATAAAGACAAAGACAGCAACGTGGTTGAAAACTTTTATAGGTCGGAATATTTTTATAACCTGTGTCTTCAGATGCGGGAATGGCATCAGCAGGGACTGTTTATGGATAAAGCTTATATGGGCAAGGAAGACAGACAGAGTTATCTCGCTCAGGGAGATTCATTTGGCAGTTTTTTAAATCTTTCAGAGATTTCAATTTTTAACATTGCCCGTTATGTGGAATATCCCATGGCTGCTGTTCAGCTGGCTCCCCGAATTGCTGATTCAGACAGTTGTAATATGATCTGGTGTATCAGCCGGGACAGTAAGAATCCAGAGCTTGCGATGAAGGTACTTAATCTGATGTATACCGATGTGGAGATATCCCGCCTGCTTGCCTATGGTCAGGAAGGCATTGATTATGAATTTGCTGCCCCGGGATATGTAAAACCAGCAAAAAAATCAGATTACATAACTTCTGATCAATGGACCTCTAAAGTGTGGAGCTGGCCGGTGGGCGTTGAGATCGAACAGTGGCAGGAAGAGGATAAACTGCTGGATTATGTGGTATTCTGGGATGAACCGGTTAAGGATTCTCCTGCCTTGGGTTTTCTGTTTGATGTATCGGAGGTAAGGGTTGAGGTAGATGCCTGTCAAAATATTATTGATAAATATGAGAATGCCTTGCTATGCGGAGAACTGTGGCCCAAAACAGGAATTGATTCTTTTAATCAGGAACTTGAGCTGGCAGGAATTGATCGGGTGATAGGGGAGAAGCAGAAGCAGTTGGATGAATTTATAAAAAAATATCGTTAGATGTAAATTCTTTGGCATGAATAGAGCTGTTGCAAGCGTAAATAATTAATTTACCGGAGCAACAGCTTTTTTTTCAAAAAAAGGATTGACAAAAATATTGTACAGCTGTATTATTGTATTAAGTCATTAGTACAGTAATACAATTTGACGTGGAGGAGGAATAAAGAATGTCATGGGAACTTAAGAATGATCGCCCTATCTATATTCAATTAATTGAGCAGATTCATTTTCGGATCATATCCGGTGAATACAAATCCGGTTCCAAGCTTCCTAGTGTCAGGGATTTAGCTGCTGAAGCTTCTGTTAATCCCAATACGATGCAAAAAGCACTTTCAGAACTGGAGCACAGCGGATTGCTTGTCACCAATCGAACCAGTGGGCGTTTTATTACGGAGGATCAGTCAATGATACAAAAAATGAAGCTGGATCTGGCAAAAGAACAGCTGGAAAACTTTATGGAACAATTAAAAAAACTGGGTTTCAGCGATGAAGAGGTTAAAACATTTATCCTCGAATCGGTACAGTAAACCAAATTCATATATGGGAGGTAATCAGTATGAATCCATTACTTGAATGCAATGCGTTAAGCAAACGCTATGGCAATGTAACTGCTTTATCAGATATCAATCTGACATTAGAACGAGGTAAAATCGTAGGTCTTCTGGGACCCAATGGAAGTGGAAAAACCACATTAATCAAGCTTATTAACGGATTACTGGTTCCGTCAAAGGGCCAGCTTTTAATCAATGGCACAGCACCTGGAACAGAAACAAAAAAAGTAGTGTCCTATCTGCCTGATAAGACTTACTTAAACAATTGGATGAAAGTGAAAGATCTGTTGAATTTCTTTGAAGATTTTTATTATAATTTTGATAAAAAGCGTGCCTATGACATGTTGGAAAAACTTCATATTAATCCCAATGATTCTTTAAAGACAATGTCCAAAGGCACAAAAGAAAAAGTACAGCTAATTCTTGTTATGAGCCGCAATGCTGACTTATATGTTCTGGATGAGCCAATCGGCGGTGTAGACCCTGCCTCCAGAGATTATATTCTGGATACCATTATCAGCAATTATAATGAAAATTCAACCGTCCTCATTTCTACTCATCTGATTGCAGATGTTGAAAATGTACTGGATGAAGTGATTTTCATTCAAAATGGACGCATCAACCTTCAGTCGTCAGTGGATGATATCCGTATGAAAGAAGGCAAATCTGTTGATGCATATTTCAGGGAGGTATATAAATGTTAGGAAAATTAATTAAACACGAACTAAAGGCAACTGCACGCTATTTTTTACCCTTGTTTTTAATTGCAATTGTGCTGACGCCAATCACCAGATTTACACTCTGGATCGGAAATTACCCTAAAATTTTACAATTCATCCCAACTGTTATTGTTTTTGTATACGTGGCTTCCCTGATTATGGTTGCCAGTGCAAGTATACTGCTGATTATTTATCGTTTTTATAAAAGCATGGTAACTGACGAAGGGTATTTAATGCATACACTCCCGGTTTCTTCGGAAAGCCATATATTATCGAAACTGACTGTAGCAAGTATATGGACCGTCAGCAGTTGGCTTGTTATATTTATCTCTATATTCGGTATGTTTTTTACACCAGATCGTTTATCCCTGTTAATCGATAAACTTTCGTACGCCTGGTTTTATTTTAATACCACAGTAAACAGTTCACTGATGGCCCTGCTTATCATAGAAATTATTTTTATAGTCATACTGGGGATATTTACAGCACCTATGATTTACTATGCATCTATCGCAATCGGCCAGGTAATCAGCAAGAATAAAATATTAGGTTCCATAATCGGATTTTTTATTATCCAGGTTGTTTCACAGATTATAAGTGTTATCTTAATGGTACCGGTTGGTTTTTATGGTGACAGGGTCAGTGATTCGGCAAATTCCATGCTATCCTTTTTTGTGAATTTCTTTTTCCCAGTAACCATCCTTCTCGCTGTCTTTACTCAGATAATCCTTTTTGGGATTACCGATTATATTTTCAAGAAAAAACTTAATCTGGAATAGTATAGGGCGTTGATTCTCATTGGGAATCAACGCCTTCTTTCTGGCAGATATGGCGCAGGATGTCAGATTTTGTTCCAATTTCTGCAGTTTTAGCAAATAGTGTTGCTTAATCCTATAAAGTATTTTATAATTAAACTTTGTGGTGATTGTTACTAT
>SVDS01000041.1 GCA_015057715.1 Paenibacillaceae bacterium | reverse complement strand
CTCTTAAATGCGAATACTTTCTTCCCTTTGTGGTAGATGAGCTGCTAAAAGAGGAAAAAGCAGAGGTAACTGTTTTAAAAAGTACAGACCGCTGGTATGGTGTCACTTATCAGGAAGATAAAAAGACGGTTGTGGACGCAATTGCAGGTTTTAAAGCCGCTGGTCTTTACCCCGAAAAGCTTTGGGACTGACCTGACAGAAAAAACACTGGACTATTGACATATGTCCGTTATTAGAGTAGAATGAAAAAGCAGATATTGTTACTGCTAAAATTGAATAACAAATGAAAAGTCGTAATATCCCTTATTCAGAGTGATGGAGATACAAAGGATCTGTGAAGTCACGGCAACCCCAGTCGGTTTTGTGGTTTTTAACCATAAAAAACGTCCGGAAGGTGCCAACCTGAGCGAGAAATCGAGCAATAAGAGGATTTGATACAAATATGAATCAAGTCCGCGTTGCTGCGGACTTTTCTTTTTGTTATTCCCCCATGTAAAGTAGAGGAGGAAATGACAACATGGAAAAATTATTATTTACATCAGAATCCGTTACTGAAGGACATCCGGATAAAATGTGTGATCAGATTTCAGATGCAATTCTTGATGAGATGTTAAAACAGGACCCCATGAGCAGGGTAGCCTGTGAGACCTGTACTACTACCGGTCTTGTTATGGTTATGGGTGAGATCACAACCCAGGCATATGTAGACATTCAGAAAGTAGTGCGTGAAACAGTAAGAGAAATTGGTTATGACCGTGCAAAATATGGTTTTGACTGTGACACCTGCGGTGTGATTGTTGCTCTTGATGAGCAGTCCCAGGATATTGCTATGGGTGTAGATCGCGCCCTGGAAGCAAAAGAAAACAAGATGTCAGACAAAGAAATCGATGCCATTGGAGCCGGAGATCAGGGTATGATGTTCGGTTACGCCAGCAACGAGACAGAAGAATATATGCCATATCCAATTGCTCTGGCTCATAAGCTTGCACTTCAGCTGACAAAAGTTCGTAAGAACGGAACGTTAACGTATCTTCGTCCCGATGGAAAAACCCAGGTGACAGTAGAATACGATGAGAACGGCAAGCCTCTTCGCCTTGATGCGGTAGTATTATCTACCCAGCATGATGAAGATGTCAGCCAGGAACAGATCCACAAAGATATTAAGAAATATGTATTTGATGAGATCATTCCTGCTGAACTGGTTGATGATCATACTAAATTTTTCATTAATCCTACCGGTCGTTTTGTAATCGGCGGACCTCATGGAGACAGCGGTCTTACTGGTCGTAAGATCATTGTAGACACCTATGGCGGTTATGCACGTCACGGCGGCGGAGCATTCTCCGGAAAGGACTGCACCAAGGTAGACCGTTCAGCCGCTTATGCAGCCCGTTACGTTGCAAAGAACATTGTGGCAGCAGGCCTTGCCGATAAGTGCGAGATTCAGCTGTCCTATGCCATTGGAGTTGCTCACCCTACCTCCATCATGGTTGATACCTTTGGAACCGGTAAACTGAGCAATGAAAAGCTGGTTGAGATTGTCCGGGAAAACTTCGACTTACGTCCTGCTGGAATTATTAAGATGCTGGATTTACGCCGTCCGATTTATAAGCAGACTGCTGCTTATGGTCATTTTGGAAGAAACGATTTAGATCTGCCATGGGAGAAGCTTGATAAGGTTTCCATGTTAAAATCATATTTATAATAATGACATCAGAAAGATGCCGCTTCCAGCTGTAAATCAGCTGTCACGCGGCATCTTTTTTTATGGATAAACAGACAGCTGATTATGGTTTTTAATATTTGGCGCTAAAACTAGCGCCAAATCCCAGTTACTTCGTGTTGAAATTTAAACCTCACATTGATTATAATAGGTCTATGAAAAGGAATTGATTGGCCAATCATACCTTCCACGGGTCACACAGTAAATACTATATCATAAAGTGAGGGTATGTAAAATGAAAGAGAAGGTACAAGTATTTGGCCGCTTTTTAAGCGGTATGGTAATGCCTAACATCGGTGCATTTATTGCATGGGGACTGATTACGGCATTGTTTATCCCAACGGGCTGGTATCCCAATGAAGCCATCGGAGCACTGGTTTCTCCAATGGCCAGTATGCTTCTGCCTCTTTTGATCGCGTATACAGGCGGTACGGCTGTTTATGGTCAGCGGGGCGGCGTGATTGGTGCAATTACAGCCATGGGCGTAATCGTCGGTTCCAGTGTTCCCATGTTTATGGGAGCCATGATCGTAGGTCCTGTCAGTGCCTGGGTGATTAAGAAGTTCGACCGTAAAATAGAGGGAAAGATCCCTGCTGGTTTTGAAATGCTGGTTAACAACTTTTCACTGGGTATCATCGGTGCTATCTTAACAGTCATTGCATTAAAGGGAGTTGCTCCTTTTGTAGAGGTTATGAACCGGGTGATGGAATCCGGAGTCGGTTTCTTTGTTGATCATAAACTGCTGCCTCTGGCAAGTGTTTTTATTGAACCTGCTAAGGTTCTGTTCTTAAACAATGCTGTTAACCATGGAATTCTTTCTCCTATGGGAATTCAGCAGGTAGAAGAAGTTGGAAAATCTATTTTCTTTCTTCTTGAAGCAAACCCGGGACCGGGACTTGGCATATTACTGGCTTATTGTATTGCTGGAAAGGGATCTGCCAAGAGTTCAGCACCTGGCGCAATTATCATCCACTTTTTAGGAGGAATCCATGAGATTTATTTCCCTTACATCCTGATGAATCCTCTGTTACTTCTGGCGGTTATTTCAGGCGGAGCCAGCGGAATCTTTGTGTTTCAGCTCCTTGGTGTGGGATTAACCTCACCTGCATCTCCCGGAAGCATTCTGGCTGTTCTGGCAATGACTCCAAGAGGTGGATACCTTGGTACTCTGGCAGGTGTTACAGTAGCTGCCGCAGTTTCCTTCCTTGTGGCTCTTCCTCTGCTTCGGTTTACAGGCAAAGGCGGGGATTTAGAAGAATCGAAGGATAAAGTTAACAAGATGAAACAGGAGTCCAAAGGAAATCAGACGGTAGAAATGAATCCATCATTTAGCAGCAGTGTTAAAAAAATTGTATTTGCCTGTGATGCAGGTATGGGTTCCAGCGCAATGGGAGCTACTGTTCTGAAAAAAAAGCTGGCAGCAGCCGGATTTGGAGATATTACAGTGGCCCATTCACCCGTATCCTCCATTCCTCAGGATGCCCAGATCGTAGTAACTCATAAGGAATTAAAGGAACGTGCGGCTCACAGCAATCCGGATGCACAGCTGGTTCTGATTACAAATTTTATGGCAGCTCCGGAATATGACCAGCTGGTGGAATCATTAAAAGAAAACCAGATTAATTCATTGTGAAACTACTGCCTTTCATCTGCTTGTAAACCATGTTATAATACTAACAAAAACATATAATGGGTTTAAAAGGGGAATTTCACAGATGAAATTAGCGGGGAAAGTACTGAAGTATTACAGCAGGGTGATTGCTGAATGCATACCTCTTTTTGTGACAGCAGGACTGCTGTCAGCCTTTTCGGCAGGCATATTCCAGAATGAGCACCTGTATGAAATGTCCAAAATTTTATCTTCTCTGGTGATTCCGGTGTTTATGGGATATAAAGCAGGCACTGTGTGCGGCGGGGAGGTCGGCGGGTTAGCCGGCACCCTTGCCGCTTCTGTTGTTGTTATGGCAGAGCCTGCCTCTTCCATGATTCTGTCTGTAATGGTAGGCAGTATGGCCGGGGTTCTATGCAGGAAAGGGTTAGACCGGATCAAAAACTGGATTCCTTCCGGCTTTGAGATGCTCTTTGGCAACTTATATTTAGCATCTTTGGGGCTGCTTGCCGGAGGCGCTGCCTATCTTTTTATAATACCGGAGGCAGAATGGCTGTTGGGATTTTTGGGAAATGGTTTATCGTTTATGATAGACAGGGGAATCATCCCTTTTATCAGCTTTATGGTAGAGCCGTTAAAAATTGTTTTCTTTAATAACTGGATTAATCACGGCTTTTTTTTGCCGTTGGGGTTGGAACAGTTAAAAACCCAGGAGAGTTCCATATTGTTTCTTTTGGAGACCAATCCCGGACCGGGATTCGGTATTCTTCTTGCTTACGCCCTGGTTCACCCCAATATGAGAAAAACAATGGTTTCCAGCCTTATTATACAATCCCTGGGAGGTATTCATGAGGTTTATTTCCCCTATATTCTTTCAGATATCCGGTTATTGGCGGGCGCCATAGTCGGAAGTATTGCGGGAAATTACTGTTTCATGATGACAGACAGCGGACTTCTGGGACCGGCTTCCCCTGGAAGCATTATTACCATACTGATTATGGCGGATAAAAAGCATTGGCTGGGGATTGTTATGGGAATCTTTATATCCGCAGCTGTGACCTGCCTTGTATCCTGCCTGATTCTGCTAAGAAACAGGGGTGAATCATCTGCTGATATACAAAAGGAACAAAAGGATGAAGTGATGCCAATGAGAATGGAACATGCAAAAATATATTTTGTCTGTGATGTAGGAATGGGATCCAGTGCCATGGCCAGTGCACTTTTTAAGAAGAGACTGAGACTGGAAGGCCTAGCGGGGATTGAGGTATTTCATGTGTCCGCTGACCGGATTCCTGCAGATGCAGATGCGGTTGTCTGCCAGAAGGATTTTGCCCGTACTTTGTCACAAATTCATATTCCGTGCTTTACGGTGGACAATTTAACAGATATGTCTGGTTATAAGGAACTCCTGGACTGGTTAATGGGAGGTGGATGAGATGGGAGGCAGTGATTTTACGCCCAGAATGCAGCAAATCGTTCTGGCTTTGATTAAAGAGCAGGGGCCTGTTCCTGTAAAGCAGCTTGCAGACCAGATCCGTATCAGCAAAAGAACGGTGCAAAGGGAGCTGGAGTACATTCCCAGAGCGCTGAAGAAATACGGGCTGACTTTTTGCTCCAAAACCGGGACTGGTATCTGGCTGGAGGGTGACAGGGCTCAGATTGAAGCTTTAAAGGACGAACTTGAAGCGGATGATGCCCTTGATGTTTCGGATCGGATTGAACGCCAGAAGCGCCTGATCCTTGAAATTCTTAAGGATAAGACGTTAAAAAAACTATATTATTACAGTGATATTTTTGGGGTAAGTGAGGCTACCGTCAGCTCGGATTTAGAAGCGGTGAAAGAGTGGTTTCACAGATACCATCTGGAGATTAAGAGAAAACCGGGATACGGTGTGTTTATTGAGGGCAGTGAACGGGATTTTCGCAGAGCTCTCCGGGTTTTTATCGATGAAAACATTCATACTGAGATGATACAGGGGATGTATGAAGACAGGAACCAGACCGTGTTAAATGTAATTCAGAATAAGAGTGAGAGAAACATTTACAGAATCCTGGATGATGATATTGTAAAGCGGGTGACCGCCTGTATTTTAAGAATAAGAGATAAGCGAATCCTGAATCTGACCCAGGATTCCTATCTTGGTCTGGTGATTCATGTGGCAATTGCTGTAAACCGGATCCGCCGCCAGGAGATCATTGAAGAGAATCCCATAATGGCAGATTTTTTACAGAAAGACCAGGACTATGATCTTGCCAGGACCATAACCAAATCCCTGGAAGAAGAATTCCGGATTCAGATTCCGGAGATTGAGTGTGCCTATATTTGCCTGCACATCAAAGGCTCTAAGATTCAGCAGCTGAATATTGATGAGAAGTCAAAAAGTGAAATAGAGGAATCCAGGGAGCTGTGGGAGGTGGTCAATGAAATGATTGACTGCTATAACGATGGTATGGCATATTTGCTGAAACAGGATGAAGAATTTGTAATCCAGGGACTGATTGCCCATTTAAAACCCACTCTGGTTCGCCTTGCCAATGGTATGAAGATTCAGAATCCATTGCTGGAGCAGATAAAACGGGATTATCCGGCCATATTTGATCGCTGCAGAACCGTTGCCAGGGTAATTGAAGACCGATACGGATATGAAGTGCCGGAGCCGGAGATCGGGTTTCTTGCCGTACACTTTGGCGCGGCTGAAGTCCGTATGGAAAGCAGAAAGGAAAGCCGGAGGAAGGTGAATATAGGGATCGTCTGCGCCAGCGGAATCGGGATTTCCCGGCTTATGTCTTCCAGAATTGCCAGAGATTTTTCGGACAGGGTGGAGCTGTCTGTTTATGGTATGACGGACTTGTCGCCCTATGTGTTAAACAAGACAGATTTCTTTGTATCTACGGTTCCCCTAAAAGAAGAGGCAGACATTCTGTTTGTGAGCCCTCTGCTTTCCGTGGAAGAAATGGAACGGATTGCGGGGAAGGTGCGCCAATGCGAATATATGCCCAAAAAGCAGGACAATAAGGAGTTTACCATACAGCTGGACCAGGTGAATTTTATGGCGGTCCAGATCAAAAATGTGATCAGGCTCATGGAGTATCAGCGGGTAGACAATGGAATCAACTTTGATGAGCTTTTAATCGCTGTCAGTGAAAAGCTGGCTTCCTATCCGGAACGTCAGATCATGATACAGGAGGATTTAATGAGGAGAGAACGGCTTTGCAGCCAGATATTCCCTGATTTAAACTTCGCCCTGCTTCATGCCAGGACGGAAGGGGTAGGTAAGCCGGTATTTTCAGTCTGCCAGACAAAAGACGGAACACCATTTTCTGATCCATATTTTAAAGGAGTCTGTGTCGTGCTGGTCATGCTGGTTCCAAAGGATGACCACACAGCAGAAAACAGTGAAATCCTGGGGGTCTTAAGCGAGCGGCTGATTGAGGAAGAGGAGTTCTTAGAAGCTGTGAGACATGGAGGAAAAGAGGAAATAAGAGCATTTGTTTCCCAGTATTTAAATCAATATTTCAGACATTATCTGGATAAAATCTGAGGATTAAAAACAGGAAAACCGGGTCCGTAAAGGACCTGGTTTTTTTGTGCTTTTTAATTTTGGCATTATCTGATGACGCCAAATGCCATTTTGTTTTCGTTGAAAAACATAAGATAGAAACCCTATAATTTAATAGAACACCAGCGAAGGAGGGGAACAGCGTGTTTGGATACGGGAAAAAAAATGAAGAAAAGAATACAGAACTTTTGGAACTTGGTAATATCCGCCTGAATTGCAGATCTGGAGAAAAAGATACAGTCATAAGGGAAGTGGGGAGAATGCTTTGCGAAAGTGGCTGCGTGGATGAATCCTATATAGAGGCAATGCTTCGGCGGGAACTGACCTTTCCTACGAATATCGGCAATGGAATTGCACTTCCTCACGGTGTGGAGGAAGCCAAAAAAAACATCAGACGTTCCGGTATTGCAGTCATGGTATTTCCTGATGGAACAGACTGGGGAGGAGAGACGGTAAAACTGGTTATAGGGATTGCTGGAGCAGGAGAGGAGCATTTGGAAATACTTTCTGTCATTGCACAGTGTCTTGCTGATCCGGACGATGTGGAACGGATCACCAGATGCAGCGCCAAGGAGATCTATACCATGTTTACCGGAAAGGGGTGTTCTTAAATGATCGTTACAGTAACAATGAATCCAGCCATTGATAAAACAGTGGATATTGGAAAATTTGAACGGGGAGATTTAAACAGAATAAAGCGGGTGGAAATTGATGCCGGAGGAAAAGGCATTAACGTTTCCAAAACAATCAGAGAATTAGGAGGGGAAAGTATTGCCACAGGTTTTGTGGGAGGAACCAGCGGCACCATCATCAAACAGGTTCTGACTGACCTGGGACTCAGAACCGATTTCGTGGAAGTAAAAGGGGAGACGAGAACGAACTTAAAGGTGGTGGAGGAAACCGGTGAGGTGACAGAGTTAAATGAGCCTGGACCGGAAGTATCAAAGGATCAGCTTAACGATCTTCTTAACAGGCTGGAAGGTTATGCAAATCCGGATACCCTGTTTGTATTGGCAGGAAGCATACCGGCGGGGATACCAACGGATATATACAGAAAAATTACGGAACAGGTTCACCAAAAAGGTGCAAAGGTTTTGCTGGATGCAGACGGTGTGCTGTTTTCCGAATCCTTAAAAGGAAAACCGGATATGTTAAAGCCCAACCGCTCAGAACTGGAACGGTATTATCAGATGGATTACAGGGCTTCCGAACAGGAACTGGTCTCCATGGGAGAAAAGCTTCTTGAGCAGGGAGTTTCCATGGCAGCAATCTCTCTTGGGCAAATGGGAGCCATTTTCTTAACAAAGGGAAAACGGTACCGTTGTCCCGGGCTTCGGGTAAAAGCCCATTCCACGGTAGGCGCCGGAGATGCACTGGTTGCAGCCATGGCACACAGCTGGGATCAAAAGCTTCCCCTTGAAACCTGTATCCGTTTATGTATGGGGGCTTCAGCAGGAGCGGTTACCAGCATAGGAACCAAACCGCCTAAACGCAGCCTGGTGGATGAACTGGTGGAGCGGGTAGAGCTGTTGGAGATTTAATAGTAAAATTTATGAATAGGCTGGAGGCTGGAAATATGAAAACAAAAGCGGTAAGAATGTACGGTGCAGATGACTTAAGACTGGAGGAGTTTGAACTTCCTCCCATTAAGGAAGATGAGATTCTTGTAAAAATCGTAAGCGACAGCATTTGCATGTCCACCTACAAGCTGGTAAAGCAGGGGAAAAAGCATAAAAGAGCACCTCAGAACATGGATACCAATCCAGTCATTGTGGGTCATGAGTGTGCGGGGCTGATTGTGGAAGTCGGGAACAAGTGGAAGGACCAGTTTCGGCCGGGACAGAAGTTTTCTCTGCAGCCAGCGTTAAATTACAAGGGAAAGCTGGATTCACCGGGATATTCCTATGAATTCTGCGGAGGGGCCTGTACTTACTGTATTATGCCTAACGAGGTTATGGAGCTGGGATGTCTTCTTGATTATACTGGAGAGAGCTTTTTTGAAGCATCACTGGGAGAGCCAATGAGCTGTATCATTGGTGGATTTCATGCCAATTATCATACCAATAAAAGGAATTACGATCATGCAATGGGAACCAAAGCAGATGGTAATATTCTGATTATGGGAGGCTGCGGCCCCATGGGACTGGGAGCAGTTAGCTATGGTCTGCAGTTTGAAAATAAGCCAAAGAAAATTGTGGTAACGGATATCAGCGATGAGCGGATTGCCCGGGCAAAGGAAGTTATTTCAGAAGAGTCTGCTTTGGAGAGAGGAATTGAGCTTCACTATGTGAATACAGCTGTCATGGCTGATCCCGTTTCGGAACTTATGGACTTTACAGAGGGACATGGTTATGATGATGTATTTGTGTATGTACCTGTGAAAGAGGTAGCACAGATGGGGGATAAACTCCTGGCATTTGACGGCTGCATGAATTTTTTTGCCGGACCCTCTGACAGCCAGTTTAAGGCGGAAATCAATCTTTACAACTGCCATTATACAAGTACACACATTATGGGAACGACTGGCGGTAATACAGATGATCTGGTAGAGGCCAATCAGCTGTCAGCCGATGGAGCCATTGAAGCTGCTGTTATGGTAACCCATGTGGGAGGAATCGACAGCATTGCAGAGGCGACAAAGAATCTGCCTTCCATTCCCGGAGGGAAAAAACTCACCTATACCCAATTTGATCTGCCTTTAACAGCCATTGACGATTTCGAAGAACTGGGAAAAACTGATCCGCTTTTTAAAAAGCTCAGTGAATCCTGCAATGCCCATAAGGGATTATGGAATCGGGAGGCGGAAAAGATTCTTTTTGATCATTTTGGCATTAATCCAAATGAATTATAAATAAATACAAATCAGGGATCATTGGTCCATAAGTGATATTGAAACTTATGAATCGACGATCCCTTTTTCTATGAATAAAAACGGTAATATTATTTATTTTACATAATGCCTTAAATTTTAGAATTGTTTTATAAATTTTGAGAGCTATGTGTGTTATAATACCTTTACGTAATATTAATTTTTTGTTATAAATCAAAGAAACGTGGGAGAGACGAAAAGGTGAAACTAAAATTAAGAACACGCCTGGTCGTAGCGTTTATAATCATAACGGTCGTTCCTCTGACCATGATTTTTGCAGTGGTGGCAGGTCTTGGAAGTTATCAGATGAAAGCATTCCGCAAAGCTTATAACTTAACGGAGCATGTTGATCTGTTATCCGGCAATTCCCTGCAGATATTTAACCGTTTAACCAGAGAAACCCAAAAAGAGATCAGCAGAATATTACAAAGCGACCCTGACCAGTTTGATGATCAGGATTTTTTGCAGAAGCTCAATGATAATCTGGCATCCAAATATGCCTATATGATTGTGCGAAAAGGGAATAATATAATTTATGACGGTAACAGCCATATCACTCAGGGGATTTTAGACCAGCTGCCCAAGTATGAGGAGATAGACAGCACACTTGATGGAGCCATTTATCTGGATGGGGAGACACAGCATCTGGTGAAGCAGATGGACTTCATGTATTCAGACCAGGAGACAGGAAGTGTTTTCATCGTATCCAACGTAGATGGTCTTCTGCCTGAAATCAAGGTTATGATGGCGGAGATGCTGTTTGCAGCCATTATGATCATATTATTTACGGATGCGATTCTAATGATGTGGGTATACCGGTCTGTAGTAAGCCCTCTGGGACGGCTTCAGGTAGCCACGAAAAAGATCAAGGATGGGAATCTGGATTTTAATCTGGAGGTAGAGAATGATGACGAGATCGGTCAGCTCTGCCAGGATTTTGAAGAGATGAGAATCCGGTTAAAGGAATCAGCAGAGGAAAAGGTTCAGTACGACAAGGAGAACAAGGAACTGATCAGTAATATTTCCCATGATTTAAAGACGCCCATTACCGCCATTAAAGGATATGTGGAGGGAATTATGGATGGGGTTGCCTCATCCCCGGAGAAGTTAGACCGCTATATCCGGACAATCTACAACAAAGCCAACGATATGGATAAGCTGATTGATGAGCTGACCTTTTATTCCAAGATCGATACCAATAAGATTCCTTATACCTTTTCCAAAATCAATGTGTCCAATTATTTTGGTGACTGTATCGATGAGGTAGGTCTGGAGATGGAGGCAAGAAGCATTGAGCTTGGTTATTTTAATTATGTAGATGAAGATGTGATTATTATAGCGGATGCGGAGCAGATGCGAAGAGTCATTAACAACATCGTAAGCAATTCTGTAAAGTATATGGATAAGAAGAGCGGAATCATTAATATCAGGATCAAGGATGTGGGTGATTTTATCCAGGTGGAGATTGAAGACAACGGAAAAGGAATTCCGGCGAAGGACTTACCGAGTATTTTTGACCGCTTCTACCGGACTGATTCCTCGCGAAATTCTTCCCAGGGCGGAAGCGGAATTGGTTTATCCATTGTTAAGAAGATCATTGAGGACCATGGAGGCAGAATCTGGGCCACCAGCAAAGAAGGAATTGGAACTGAGATACACTTTGTTTTAAGAAAATACCAGGAGGTCATGCAGGAATGAGCAGAATATTAATTGTGGAAGATGAAGAGAGCATCGCAGAGCTGGAGAAGGATTATCTTGAGTTAAGCGGTTTTGAGGTTGAGATTGAGAATGACGGAGAAGAAGGGCTTAAGCTGGCACTCCATGAGGATTTTGATTTACTCATACTGGATCTCATGCTTCCTGGAGTGGATGGATTTGAGATATGCAGGAAGGTTCGTGAGGTGAAAAACACTCCCATTATTATGGTTTCTGCTAAAAAAGAGGACATCGATAAAATCAGGGGACTTGGACTGGGTGCCGATGATTATATTACAAAACCCTTTTCTCCCAGCGAGATGGTTGCCCGCGTAAAGGCTCATCTTGCCCGTTATGAGCGGCTGATTGGCAGCGGTATGCCGGATAATGAGATGATTGAGATCCGCGGACTTAAGATCGATAAGACGGCAAGGCGTGTATGGGTGAATGGGGAAGAGAAGAACTTTACTACCAAGGAGTTCGATCTGCTTACATTCCTGGCTCAGAATCCGAACCATGTTTATACAAAAGAAGAGCTGTTTAATAAGATCTGGGATATGGAATCCATCGGAGATATCGCCACAGTTACGGTGCATATTAAAAAGATCAGGGAAAAAATTGAATTCAACACGGCGAAACCTCAGTATATTGAAACTATCTGGGGCGTAGGTTACCGCTTTAAGGTGTAATGATGAAGGAAAAACTATACGAGATTCCCTTAAATGATGCGATGGATGCGGATGATGAATGTCCGTTTTGCTATCTGGAGCGAAAAGGGGAAGAAGAACTGATGGACTTCGTACTGGGATCCTGTGCCTCCTATATGGAGAGTGATACCAGAGAGAAAACTGACTGTGCAGGCTTTTGCCGAACCCACCAGAAGCGGATGTTTGATTACGGCAATGCCCTGGGCAATGGCTGGATATTAAAAACCTATTACAAGAAGATGATATCAGAAATGCAGGAAGAATTTAAGAACTTTTCCCCCGGTAAAAAATCCCTGAAGGACCGAATCACTGGCAGGAAGACAGAGGAAAATTCCATTTGCAGCTGGATTGAGGGCAAAGAGAAGACCTGCTATATCTGCGACAGGTCTTCGGCGGTTTATGACCGCTACATCGCTACGTTTTATCATCTGTATAAAAAGGATGCTTCCTTTCCTGAAAAGCTGAAGAAAAGCAAAGGTTTTTGTCTTCATCACTTTGGAGACCTGTTAAGAGAGTCAGACCGGTACTTAAATGAAGAAGAACGGACCCGGCTGTATTCTTTGATTTTTCCATTGATGCTTACAAACATGGAACGGGTTTCTGGTGACGTAGACTGGTTTATTGAAAAGTATGATTATTTAAACAGGGATGCGGACTGGAAGCAGTCAAAGGATGCCGTTCAGCGCGGCATGCAGAAGATCAGGGGAGGATACCCTGCTGATCCTCCCTATAAGCAGAAATAGTCTGTTTTGATGACTATGGATTAAGCCGTTTAAATTGACCCGGTGTACAGCCGGTTGTCTGCCGGAACGTACGGATAAAGTTGGAGTAATCTACAAAACCAGACAGATGGCAGGCTTCTGAAACCGTATGACCTTTTAAGAGCAGTTCCTTTGCAAGAGCTACCCGCTTCACCACAATATACTGGAAGATGCTGCTTTCTGTTTCTGATTTAAATAAGTGGCTTAGATAATATTTATCAAGGGACAGGGCGAGAGAGATGGAGTCCAGTGTAAGGGGTTCCGTCAGATTGTCATCAATATAATTCATGATTGCCTGTGCCCTGTGAGGCCTTGGCGCTGTTTTTACAGAGCCGGTATTCTGCCAGGCCTGATTAATAAGTATGAGAATCTGAATAATGGTTGTTAACGCTGTTAAATCGCTGCCGTAAGGGCGGCGATTTTTTATTGCCTTCTCCAGATTTTTTGCCATGGAAATAAGAAGTTCATGATCGGTCTGGGACAGCAATACCAGATTGTTTTTTCCGGGATCTCTGTGAAAGCAGTCTAAGAGATTGGTTAATGGGGTACAATAAGGCCGGATGTAAGATGGATTAACATGAATCACCAGTCTGGTAAAGGGTTCATTGGAGGTATTAATGGCTTTATGAATCTCCCGGTTGGAGAATAGAATCAGGCTGCCAGGATTCATGTCATAGCACGCATTTTCCACAAAATACTGGATATGGCCGTCTACCAGAAGATAAATTTCATGACTGTTATGCATGTGAAAATCCACATTACCAGCCATGTTGCTGGTGGTGAAATCACAGCTGATGGGATCGGTAAATTCGCTGTAATGATAGGGGCTTTCTTTTCTCATGGGCATCTCCTTAAATAGACAATCTACGCATGTTTATAGTCAATCTGCGCAAACAAATTGCGTTAAAATAATTATATAATAGTTATACAGAAGAAACAAGGAAAAGAAAAGAGGAATGATTATGGTTCGGGTTGGAGTGATTGGCTGCGGAAATATCGGAAAAGTCCATTCCATGATCTTAAAGGAATTAAAAGAAGTCAGGCTCTGTGCCATGGCTGATATTCGTATAGACAGGGCGGAGGAATTCTGCCGCCAATATACGGAAGGAAAAGGTCATGCATATGAATCATTAGAAGAGATGCTTGAGAAAGAAGAGCTGGATGGAATTCATATTTGTACGCCTCATTTTTGTCATGTTCCCATGGCGGAAATGGCCTTAAAGAAGGGCCTTCACGTATTTATGGAGAAGCCGCCGGCTATTAGCAGGCAACAATTTGAACAGTTAGAGAAGGCATCGTTAAAAAGCGGCGCAAGACTTGGAATCTGCTTTCAGAACCGGTATAACGAGACTACAAAAAAAGCCACCGAGTTGATTGAGGAAGGAAAGATTGGCACCATTCGGGGAGGCAGAGCATTTGTCACCTGGCATAGAGATGCGCCTTATTACACGGAAAGCGGATGGAGAGGAAAGCTTAAGACAGAAGGCGGCGGAGCCCTTATGAATCAGTCCATACATGCTCTTGATCTGCTGCTTCGCTGGCTTGGCAAGCCGGTTAAAACAGAAGCTTCCATGAGCAACCATCACTTAAAGGGTATTGTGGAGGTGGAGGATACCCTGGAAGCCTATATGGAGTTTACCCAGGGGAAAGATCCTGTAAGAGCCAGCTTCTACGCTACCACTGCATACGTCAGTGACGCGCCTGTTCTCATTGAGATTGCAGGGGAACGAGGATTTATCCGGGTGGAAGGAGATACGGTCACTTATCAGGAGGCAGGAGAGATGGAACCTGTTATCTGGCGTTCGAAAAAAAATCTTGTACCGGGAAAATCTTACTGGGGCAGTGGACATGAAGCCTGCATTCACGATTTTTATGATTGCGTCAGCACAGGAAAAGCTTATGGAAATGATCTTAAGTCGGTTCGGCTTACATTTAATACAATGATGGATATCTATGAATCTGCAGGAAGTGAGGAGAAATAAATCATGGAAAAAGTGAGACTGGGAATTATCGGAATTGGTAATATGGGTACCAACCATTTGAAGAGTATTCAGGAAGGGAAGGTTCCAGAGATTGAAGTGACAGCAGTGGCTGACAGGGAAGAAGGACGGATTGCCTGGGCGAAAGAATATATGCCTGCTGAGACTTTGTTTTTTAAAGAAGGATTGGATTTAATCGATGCAGGAGTGTGTGATGCTGTATTAATTGCTGTACCTCATTATCAGCATCCGGAGCTTACAATCTATGCTATGGAGCACGGCCACCATGTTCTGTGTGAGAAGCCTGCAGGCGTTTACACAGCTCAGGTTAGAGAGATGAATGAAGCAGCGCAAAAATCTGACCGGGTATTTGCCATGATGTTCAACCAAAGAACCAACTGCATATACAGAAAGCTGCATGAGCTGGTAACTGGCGGAGAGTTAGGAGCAATCAAACGGGTTAACTGGATTGTAACTGACTGGTACAGAACACAGTCTTATTATGATTCCGGCAGCTGGAGAGCAACCTGGGACGGAGAAGGCGGAGGCGTGCTGCTAAATCAGTGTCCTCACAATATGGACCTGCTTCAATGGATCTGCGGAATGCCGGATAAGGTACGTGCCTTCTGCCACAACGGAAAATGGCATGATATTGAGGTGGAGGATGATGTGACGGCCTATCTGGAATATCCAAACGGGGCAACAGGAGTCTTTGTAACCACAACAGCAGATGCACCCGGTACAAACCGGTTCGAGATTACCATGGAAATGGGTAAAGTGGTTTGTGAAAATGACCGCCTTATGCTTTATAAACTGGCGGAGAATGAGCGAACCTTCTGCAAAACCGCAAAAGGCGGATTTGATACACCGGAATGTACGGTCACAGAGGTGGAGACAGACGGTGTCAACGAGCAGCATGTGGGAGTATTAAAGGCATTTGCAGGAAGAATTTTAAGAGGGACACCTCTGGTGGCAGAAGGGGTGGAAGGAATCAATGGACTGACCTTATCAAACGCCATGCATTTATCCAGCTGGCTGAATCAGGAAGTTGAAATTCCATTTGATGAAAATCTGTTTTTAGAGGAATTAAATAAAAGGCGTGCTGCTTCCAGAAAAAAAGAGGGAACTGGCGTGGTATTTGATACTGAAGGAAGTTATTAAAAAAAGGAGAGAGCATAATGTGGGACAAAATAAAACTATCCGGATTTGCAGATGAGATTGATATGGATTTAGACATTCAGATGAATGTGCTTAAAAAGCTGGGAATGTCTTATGTAGAGATGCGCGGAGTAAATGGAAAAGGTCTGGTGAATCATACAACAGACGAGGCAAAAGAGATTAAAAGACGCCTTGACAGCAATGGAATAAAATTATCATCCGTTGGTTCTCCCATTGGAAAAATTAAAATTGAAGATGAATTTGCTCCTCATATGGAGTTATTTAAACATACTGTGGAACTGGCACATGTAATGGAAACTCCCAATATCCGTATGTTCAGCTTTTTTATGCCGGAGAATTCCAGCTATGAGCCTTATAAAAACAAGGTGATGGATCAGCTGGGTCAGTTTGTGGATTATGCCAAAGCAAATAATGTGATTCTTCTTCATGAAAATGAGAAGGATATCTATGGCGATATGGCAGACCGATGCCTGGAAATTATGAAGGAATTTTATGGGGATCATTTCAAGGCAGTATTTGATTTTGCTAATTTCGTCCAGTGCAAACAGGATACTATGGAAGCTTATGAGATGTTAAAACCTTATATTTCATACATTCATATAAAGGATGCGCTCTGGGCAGATGCAAGCGTGGTTCCTGCAGGAATGGGAGACGGAAATGTGGAAAAGATACTTGGAAATTTAAAAGAGAGTGGATATCAGGGCTTTTTATCTCTGGAACCACATCTTAGTGATTTCGCCGGCTTCTCCGCACTGGAGCAGCATGGAGAACAGAAGAAAAAAATGAGCGGAGAAGAAGCGTTTACCTTAGCTCATGATTCTCTGATTAAAATACTGAATCGCATTTCTTAAATACCAGTTTCTTAGTAGCTGGAACCGCCATGGGCTGGAAATCTCAAACCAGACCAGGGCGGTTCTTTTATTCTCCTCCATTAATCCGTTTCACGTAAGCACTGGGCGACATTCCGGTATTTTTCTTAAAAATCTGACTGAAATACTGTGGATTGTTTCCGCAGCCTACCTTTTCTGCAATCCATTGAATCTGCTCTGCGTGCCCCTCAGCCAGAAGCTGCTTTGCTTTCTGGATTCGCTGTGTAGTAAGGTAATTGGAAAATTTTTGCCGGGTTTCTCTCATAAAACGGGCACTTACATAATCCACATTCATAAATAAGTAGTTGTCAGCAATCCATTTCAGTGTCAGACTTGGATTGTCTAAATTGTTCTCCACATACTGTATGACTTTTTCAATAAACGGGCTGTAAGACCTGGTGGTTTCCGAAGAGTCCTCCAGTATCCTGTTTATTTTCTCCATCAGCATATTGCGTATGATTTCAGGATCCGTCTGCTGGTTTAAGGTCAATAAATATTCGGTGGCTACGATTGAAGAGCCATAGCGGTTTCCCGCTGTTAATTTAATGATAATGCGGGAACCTGCCTGCTTCAAAAAATCAGGATTGCTGATATCGTGAAGCGTGTCCTTCAGTTCTTTTAGGCCCATCTGCTGTTCTTTCATATCTGCCTCCATCAAAAGCGTGGTCAGTTGTTCCAGTTTCTCGATCAGATTTTTATAATTGCAGATTGGTACTGGTCTTAAGCCATTCATAAAATATATCATACCATACCGTCTGATCTTTGCGGTTAAGGCTTCGATCAGCTGAATCAGATTTGGATAGGTGCTTCTGTGATAATCCAGTGTAACAGACTGATCGTTTAATGCCAGCCGTCTCATAAAATCATCCAGAAGTTCATAGGAAACCTGGTGGCTTTCAAAAAACAATATCAGTGTGTTTTTAACGTAGATGCTGTATACGGCAATTCCTGGTGCACTTTCGGTCATGTAGTCATAAATCAGCTGGAGAGCTGTTTCCAGGAGGGGTTCCTCCAGATAATAAAGGTAGCAGAGCTCGTAACCGGTGTAGCAGAAATCCATAAAGCCGGAATAGACTTCCCAGCCGGGACCGGAACCCTCCTCCATAAAAATTCCTTCGTTAATAATATTTGCCAGCACACTGTAATGAAGGTGGCAGGTTAGCGCTTTCTGCCTGTCCTGCAGATCTTTAAACGCACGCCTGTGATAATATTCCTTAATCACATCTTTCATACTTTCGATAATCTGCTCTTCATTGCTGGGTTTTAGCAGGTAATGGTGTACCCGGTATTTCATGGCCTGCTTGGCATATTCAAATTCTCCAAACCCGGAAAGAATAATAAACTGGATATCCATGTCTGTCTGTGAGATCCGCTCGACCAGTTCAAGACCAGAAATTCCCGGCATACGGATGTCGGTCAGAACAATATCAGGGGATTCATCCAGTATCATGTTATAGGCCTCGATGCCATCGCTGCAGCTTCCGATCAGCTCGATTCCCAGACTGTTCCAGTCTATTAAACTGGAAATGGATTCCCGTATCATACGTTCATCATCTGCAATCATCAATTTCAGCAATTTCCATTCTCCTTTCGGACAAGAGGAAAGGCAAGCCTTGCCACTGCCTGTTCATTTTCATTATAAAGGGTGAGACCGTATTCCTCCCCATAGGTCAGCTGCATTCGCTGCAGAATGTTAAGCAGCCCGATTCCAAAGCCATGGGGACTGATTTGACTGGTCTTCAGTTTTTCTAACAGCTGGTCTTCAAAAGCAGATCCGTTATTTTTTATGTAAACATAAAGAACATCCGAAGTCCGTTCTGCCAATATATGAATAAAACAGCCTTCTGTATTCTCTTCCAGTCCGTATCGTATGGAGTTTTCCACCAATGGCTGCAGGGTGAGTTTTAACATGTAGCAGGAGTAAAGATCTTCGGGAACTGTAATTTTATATTCCAACCGGTCTTCATAACGGAACTTCTGAATGGTCATGTAGCACTGCACCAGCTCAAGCTCCCTCCTTAACGGAACCTCTTTGCTATTCTGATCCAGAGTGATTCTTAAAAGCGTGCCCAGATTCTCAGCCATAGAAGAGATATCCTTTGCACCTACCGATTTGGCTCTCCAGTTAATGGATTCCAGCGTGTTGTAGAGAAAGTGGGGATTCATCTGGGTTTCCAGTGCTTTCAGCTGCGCTTCCTTTCTTAGTATCTCGTTTAAGTAGCCGTTCTGGATCAGTTCATTTACCTGGTTTACCATCTGGTCAAACTGGGTATGAAGTATACCCAGTTCATCGGTACGCCCGGTATAATCATAGGGAATATCAAGGGATTCTTTCTGCCCGTCAGCAAAGTTCTTCATTTTTAACAACAGGTTATTAAAATGCCGGATTATGGAGTCAATCAGTGCGGAAGATAAGATGCTTGAAATAATCACTGCAATGATAGTGATAATAAAGGAGAAGCGAAAACTTGTCGTAAGAGAAGCCAGGATGTTGTCATAAGGAATGATGCAGACATAATCCCAGTTATAATTGGATAGAGCCTGTCTTACATAGAAGTAGTTCTTTCCCATGGACTGAAACAGACCATAACGGGATAGAAAGATTTTTGAGATCACCGTGGGATCTTTATCAGTAACGGCAGAGGACTGATAGATTAAATTATCCCCATCATACAGGATATAATCGGCGGATTCGTAAAGATGACTGTTATCCGTTGACGAGTCAATCAGCTGCTTCATATCAATGTTTATGATCAGACTGCCTATGGAATCCAGCTTTAAAAACTGGGTGCGGCGGATGTTCTTAACCATAAAAAGTCCGTACTGGTCGCTGTAATCCGTTACCAGAATGGTCTTGCCTTTTGCCGCTTCAGCCCGTGAAATTAATTCCTTGCGTATGGAATCGGGAAGTGTTTCTTTATTGATAATGTGGGTGTGAATGGAAAAATTACCCTGGTACAGGCTCATGTAGCGGATGTTATTTTTCCTGAAGTTAAAATAGTATTCATTTAACATACCATAGATCGCCTTATAGGCCACGGTGCGTTCCTGGATCTTTTCTGTATCCTTTAGAATCCCCAGATTTTTCTGCATGGTACTGTCTGCAAGCACCATATCCGCCATGGTGCTGATTACGTCCAGATGGTTATTCAGTTCCTTGGCGGAAAAAGACAAAGAGGAAGCAACTGTCTGATAAAGAACCTTCTGGTGGGCCACAGAGATCATACGGATATTAAATATAGAAACGGAGGTAAGGAGCAGGATACATAGAAACACAATGGACTGAATCTTCTTTTTTAATGTAAGATTCCGGATAAATGCTTTCATACGTCCTCCTTAACGGGACAGCCCTGGTCTGATAAACAGATTATATATAAAACGCGACAATAATACAACACAAAACCGTTAAAAATATACAAATTATACAAAAAAACTCGGTTTTTTCCACTTTGAACTCGGTTTTCCACATTTACTGCTTATTCTTAGAAACGTATAATAAAACTACCTAAGATGAGTAATTAATTTTAAGGAGGAAGGTATTATGAAGAAAAAAATTGCATTACTGATGACATGCTGTATGGCGGCAGCTTCTCTGGCAGGGTGCGGAGGAAGTTCTGCAAGTGCTACAACAGCTGCAACTCAGGCACCTGCAACCACACAGGCGGCCACAGCGGCTCCTTCTAAGGAAGCCTCCGGTGGAAGCCAAGATGTGAAACTTACGATGAGCTGGTGGGGGAACCAGGTCAGAAATGAGAGAACACAGGCAGCTTTAGACCTTTATTCCGAACAGAATAAGGGAGTAACCATTGAAGGACAGTTTTCCGAGTGGTCCGATTACTGGAACAAGCTTGCCACATCGGCAGCAGGCCAGTCACTTCCTGATCTCGTTCAGATGGATTACATGTACATAGACCAGTATGTAAAGAACAACTTATTAGTTGATTTAAAGCCTTATATTGAAAAGGGTGACCTGGATGTATCTAATATTTCGGAAAACACCATGGCTTCTGGTACCGTAGACGGAGGCGTTTATGCAATCTGTGCAGGGATTAACTCTCCGGCCATGATGTATAACAAGACTTTACTTGATAAGAACGGCATTACAATCAAGGACTATATGACCATTGACGATTTTGAGGCAGTCTGCCGTCAGGTATATGAAAAAACCGGATATAAGACATCTATCGTTTACGGCACAGCCCAGACTTATCTGGACTATTTTATGAGAGCATACGATGTGGTTTTATTCGGCGACAAGAAGATGGGCGGAAAAGCAGAGGATTACGTTCCATTCTTCCAGATGTATGAGACCGGCTTAAAAGAGGGATGGCTCATTGATCCAGGCGTATTTGCGGAAATTTCCATTGGTTCTGTTGAACAGGATCCTATGGTAAATGGTTCCAGCCCGGAAACCATGTCCTGGTGTGCATTTGCAAACTCCAACCAGCTGACAGCGGTTCAGAACGCTGCTCCGGAAGGCGTGACCATTGGCATGACTACCTGGCCGTCTCCTGATCCTAAGAAATCCGGCTATTTAAAATCCAGCCAGTTCTTCTCCGTTGGGGCTCATACCAAGAATCCGGATGAAGCAGTGAAAGTGTTAAATTATCTGGTTAATTCAAGCGATGCAAATAATATTCTTTTAGGCGAACGAGGCGTTCCTGCATCCAGCAAGATTGCACAGGAGCTTTCACCCAAGATGGATGCCATCAACCAGGAGATTATCCGCTATATCAACGATGTTGTAACCCCTAACAGTTCGCCGATTAATCCTCCCCAGCCAGATGGAGCAAGTGAGGTGTTTAATCTGTTAAATCAGGTTCAGGAACAGCTTTGCTATGGTACATTTGATTCCAAAGCAGCTGCTGAGGAATTTTATAACAGTGCCAATAAGATCATGAGTCAGAAATAATTACCGGTAATATTCGGGGCAGAGAACGCTCTGCCCCGTTTTCAATCAGAGCAGTGATATGTGAACGGAGGGGACGTATATGAAAGAAAAAAAGAGGGAAAGTTTAAGACATTTTATGAACAGGGAAAGCACGGCAGGAATCGTATTCAGCCTTCCGTTCAGCATAGGGTTTCTCATGTTCATGGTAGTTCCCATGGGTCTGTCCCTTTATTATTCCTTTTGTGACTATAACATTCTGGCACCGCCAGTTTTTGTAGGAATGAAAAATTACATAAAGATGTTTACGGATGATCCGGTGTTTTTAAAAACCATTGGAGTTACCTTTTATTTTGCATTTGTATCGGTTCCCATGCGTCTGGTATTTGCCCTGATTGTAGCACTTATCTTATTTAGGGCTACAAAAGCTACGGCATTCTACCGCGCAGCCTACTATCTGCCGTCTATTATCGGTGGTTCTGTGGCGGTGGCAATTCTTTGGAAGCGTATTTTTGCAACCGACGGGGTGGTAAATCAGCTGCTTCGGATCATTGGAATAAAAACCAGCTTTCCATGGCTTGGAAATGTAAACACAGCCATTTGGACCCTGATTATACTGGCTGTCTGGCAGTTTGGCTCTTCCATGCTGATCTTCTTATCATCACTGAAACAGATTCCGGTTACGCTTTATGAAGCCGCAAGAGTGGACGGGGCAAACCGGTTTTCCCAGTTTTTTAAGATCACGCTGCCTCTTTTGACTCCCACCATCTTTTTTAATCTTGTTATGCAGACCATCAATGGATTTTTGGCATTTACTCAGTGCTTTATTATCACACAGGGGAAGCCCCTGAATTCCACTTTGTTTTACACGGTTTATATGTATCAGCAATCCTTTGAGTTTTATAATACCGGCTACGGCGCTGCTCTGGCGTGGATCATGCTGGGAATTATCGGTCTGATCACGTTAATCTTATTTGCTACTAAAAAATTCTGGGTCTATACGGAAGGAGTGTAATATTCATGAAAACAAGGAAAAGAATCGGCGGGATTGTCTATCACGTCATTGTCTGCGGCCTTGGTCTGATCATGATTTACCCTCTTGTCTGGATGATCATGAGTTCCTTTAAGGAGAGCAATACTATTTTTATTACAGCAGGCCAGCTGATACCCAGGAAGTTCGTGTTTGCCAATTATGCAACCGGCTGGAAGGGATTTGCAAAAACAGGATTTGTTGTATTTTTAAGAAATTCCATGTTTATTGCCGTTGTTGCAACAATTGGTACGGTATTCTCCTCTGCCTTTGTGGCATATGGACTTGCCAGATGCAGATTTTTCGGAAGAAAGTTCCTGTTCGTAGCCATGCTTCTTTCCATGATGCTGCCCGCGCAGGTATTAATGATTCCCCAGTATTTATGGTATCAGAAGCTGGGCTGGGTAGGAAGTTACAGACCCCTTATTGTCCCCTATTATTTTGCAATTCAGGGCTTCTTCATCTACCTGATGATTAACTTCATTGACGGAATTCCCAGGGAACTTGATGAAGCGGCTAAGATTGACGGCTGCTCCTACTACGGTATATTTGCAAGAATTATACTGCCCTTAATTACACCGGCTTTAATTACTGCAAGCATTTTCTCATTCATGTGGAGATGGGATGATTTCCTTTCCGCCCTCTTATACATTAATGAATCCGCAAAATATCCCGTCAGCCTTGCATTAAAATTGTTCTGTGATCCAGGCTCCTCCTCTGATTACGGAGCCATGTTTGCAATGGCAACACTCTCCATTATGCCTGCAGTTATTATTTTTATCAGCCTGCAGAAGTATCTGGTGGAAGGAATCAGCACATCTGGATTAAAAGGTTAAAATATGGCAGAGGCAGTACAAAAAACAGCTTTTTTGTGCGCCTCTGTTATTTTTTTTAGTTTAGACCTTTCATTTGTCAGTCTAAATTGGTATAATTGGGCAGTTTAGTAGTACAATCTGGTTAAGGCACAGGAAATGGAGGAAATTATGATTTACAATGTATTGGAATTCGGAGCAAAAGGCGATGGGAAAACAAATGACGCTGCAGCAATTCAGAAAGCAATTGACGAATGCACCGGCGCAGGCGGCGGTCGTGTACTCCTTCCCGGCGGATATATCTATAACAGCGGTTCAATTCTTCTTAAATCAAATGTAGAGTTTCATTTAGAGATGGGAGCGGTATTAAAAGCCAGCGATGATTTAAATGATTATTATCCCCTGGCCAACGGCGGAAAGATCGTGGCTCATGAATCCGGCCTTCCATCTTTTTTAAACAGTGAATATAATGGCAGACCATTTCACGCATTTATATACGGTTATGACCAGGAGAATGTGGCAATCACCGGCTTTGGTACCATAGATGCCAATGAATCCATATTTTACGGGGATAATTCCGGTTATCACATTGAAGGAACTTATTATCCCAGAATTCCCCTGATGCTGTTAGAAAAATTCAATCATCTTACCATTCGTGACGTGAAACTGGTAAACTGCGCATTCTGGACCGTGCATCTGGTAGGATGCAACGATGTATTAATCGAGGGGATCCGCCTTATTAATAACTTACAGATGGCTAATTCCGACGGTATTGATCCGGATCACTGCACCAATGTACGGATTATCGGCTGCCACATTGAATGCGGAGACGATGCAATTGTATTAAAAAATTCAGGTGATTATAAACAGTACGGTCCCTGTGAAAATATTGTTATTTCTAACTGTACCTTAATCTCCACCAGTGCGGCTATCAAGTTCGGAACGGAAGGGGAAAGTGATTTTAGAAATGTTCTCGTAGAAAACTGTACCATCAGTAAAAGCAACCGTGGCATCTCCATACAGATCAGGGACGGAGGAAATGTTGAAAATGTGGTATTCTCCAATATCACCATTGAGACACGCCGCTTCTCCCATGAGTGGTGGGGTAGGGCAGAACCGATCTGCATCACAGCCCATGACAGAAAACCGGGTGTAAAGGCTGGAAAAATCAGAAATGTGCGGTTTGAAAATATCAGCTGCAAGGGTGAAAACGGAATCTTTATCCGGGGAAGCGAAGATAACTATATTGAAGATGTGAGTTTTGAAAACATCCACCTCACTCTGGAGAAAAACTCCCGCTGGGAGATTGAGGGATATGATATCCGCCCCTGCCAGGGAGATGGACTGATTCGTACTAAAATATCCGGAATTTATGCAGAGTATGCCAGGGATATCCGGTTTGAGCATGTGAAGATCCAGGTGGCGGAATCTATGAGACCGTTCTACAAGCAGGATGTTACCTTAAGCCACGCAGAAGAAATCACCATCTAATCCTCATAAGAAGCAATGGAAATGGCGCAGTTTTGTTCTTTGCAATAGGAGCAGAACGCGTCATCCGGCATCTTTTCGGTTAAAATATAATCAAACTGATTCATATCTCCATAGGTCATAAGGGATGCCCGGCCAAACTTGGAAGAATCCGCCAGAAGATAATGCTTCTGGCTTTTTTTTAATGCTGCTTTTTTTATATTATACTCATCCGTTGATGCATTACAGATTCCTGATTCCACTGAAATACCGGTGCATGCCATAAATGCACGCACGATGTTATAATCCTCTAAATATTCCACACAGGAGCTGCCGGTCAGAGAAGCCGTATCCCTTTTTAAGGTACCTGGGAGCACGATTAAGTCAATATTCGGATAATTCATGGATTTGTTAATGACCTGAATGCTGTTAGTTATGACAGTGACTGTATTTAAATGAGTGAGAAAGTCTACAATATTCATGGTAGTGGTTCCGCTGTCAATAAATATAATATCTCTGTCCCGTACAAAGGAAGCGGCAAGAGATGCGATTCGCTGTTTGCTTAAAAAATTACGGCTGGCCCTGTCCTGAAATGTAACAAGATCTGGGATTGGAGGAATATTTTCAGAGGCAATCACACCTCCATATACCTTTTCCACAGTTCCTCTTCCCACAAGCACCTCCAGATCACGGCGCAGCGTGTTTTTGGATATCTGAAATAATTCACATAGGGTATCGATGGAGGCGGATTTGTGCTCCAGTATATATTGTTCTAATTGTTCAATTCGGGAAATTCTCATAGCTTGTACTCCTTATATAGCGCTTCCATGTTCTGCTGTTATTGACCTATTATATCAGACACAAGCAAAAATATCAAGAAATCACCAATAGATCACCAAGTTAAGAAAATTTTTTTTCAGTACATCTTGACCGTTATCGATTAAGGTGTTAGAATATAACCAACACATTACAAAAACAAAATCAAAACATACTCATAAAGGGAGGAAGAGAGAGGAAACAGGACATGGGATTAGTAAAAATGAAAGATTTGCTGGATCAGGCATCAGAGCAAAATCGTGCGGTGGGAGCATTCAGCGTTGGTAATCTGGAGATGATAAAAGGTGCGATAAAGGCAGCTGAAGAAATGAATACTCCTATTATCTTACAGATTGCAGAAGTTCGTCTGCCACATTCCCCGCTGTCACTCATGGGGCCTATGATGGTGGAAGCTGCTAGGAATGCAAAGGTAGAGATTGCAGTTCATTTAGATCACGGCAAGACCATCGGTGTGTTGAAACAGGCTCTGGAATATGGATTTACCTCAGTCATGATGGACGGCTCCACACTTCCCTTTGAAGAGAACATAAACAAAACGTTAGAAGCAGCCCGTCTGGCAAAAGAATATGGGGCCACCGTAGAAGCGGAGCTTGGTCTTGTTGGCGGAAGCGAGGATGGGAGCACAGATGAGGGAATACGCTGTACCAATCCGGAAGACGCGAAAGTATTTTGTGAAAAGACAGGTGTGGACGCGTTGGCAGTAGCCATTGGCAATGCCCACGGCAACTACCCGGTAGCACCCAGACTGGCCTTTGATGTTTTAAAGGCAATTGATGAAAAGACAGATGTGCCTCTGGTACTGCATGGCGGAACCGGAATCACTCCGGAAGATTTCAGAAAAGCGGTTGGACTTGGAATCCGCAAGATCAACATTGCAACAGCCAGCTTTGACAGTCTTACAAGGGAAGCTGAAAAATATCTAAAATCAGAAGGCAGACATGATTACTTTGGACTGAATGAAGCCATGGTCCAGGGTGTATACGAGAATGTGAAGCAGCATATCAGGATCTTTAACTGTGTAGAGCCACTATAATATTAACTATTAAATAAATAAAACCGCTAAGAAAGGAATGGATAGAAAGATGGGAGAAGTAAAAACATTAAAGTATTTTGTAAACGGTCAGTGGAAGGAATCTAAAACAACGAAGTATACAGATGCCTTTGACCCAAGCACTGGTGAAGTGATTGCAAAAGTACCATGCTGTACTCCGGATGAAGTGGAAGAGGCTGTAGCAGCAGCGAAAGCAGCATTTCCTTCCTGGTCAGCAACTCCGGTTATTAAAAGAGTTCAGATTCTTTATAAGCTGAGAGATTTACTGATCGAGCATATGGATGAACTGACCATGCTGGTAGCAAAAGAAAACGGTAAAAACTGGGAAGAAGCTCAGGGTGATGTGCTCAAAGCAAAAGAAGGAACCGAGCAGGCCATCAGCGCTCCGTCACTGATGATGGGAGAAAGTTTAATGGACGCTTCCACCGGATTTGACACAGTATTATATCGTATGCCTCTGGGCGTATTTGCAGGCATTGTGCCATTTAACTTCCCGGCTATGATTCCAATGGGCTGGATGACTCCCATGTGTATCGCATGCGGTAATACCATCGTATTAAAAGCAGCTTCCTTTACTCCTCAGTCCAGCATGCGCATCGCTGAGCTGTACAAAGAAGCAGGACTACCAGACGGCGTAATTAATATCGTTACCTGCACCAGAAACGAAGCAGAGATACTTCTTACACACGACGATGTTAAGGGAATTACCTTTGTAGGTTCCACATCTGTTGGAAAGCATATTTATTCCACAGCTGCAGCAACAGGAAAGAGAGTTCAGGCTCTTTGTGAAGCCAAGAACCACGCTCTTGTATTAAAAGATGCTCCTGTTAAACGTGTGGCAGCAGGTATTATCAACTCCACCTTTGGCTGTGCTGGTGAAAGATGTATGGCTCTTCCAGTAGTGGTTGTTCAGGAAGAAATCGCCGATGCACTTGTAGCAGAAATCGTAGCTCAGGCTAAAAAATTAAAAGTAGGACCCGCTTATGACAAGACCACAAATCTTGGACCGGTTATTAATCAGGCACATAAAGATTCAGTCGTAAAATGGATCGAGACTGGAATCGCAGAAGGTGCCAAAGTGGTACTGGACGGCCGTGATGTGGTAGTAGAAGGCTTTGAAAAAGGATTCTACTTAGGGCCAACAATTCTTGATCATGTTACTCCTGAAATGAGCGTAGGTGAAAGAGAAATCTTTGGACCGGTACTGTGCATAAAGAGAGTTAAGAACTTTGAAGAAGGACTTGCAGTTATGAACGCCAATCCATTTGCCAACGGTTCTGTTATCTTTACACAGAACGGACGTTATGCAAGAGAGTTTGCAAGACATACAGACGGCGGTATGATCGGTATCAACGTAGGAATTCCGGTTCCGGTTGGTATGTTCCCATTCAACGGCAATAAGCTGTCATTTATTGGAGATCTTCACTGCTTAGGAAAAGATGGTTTCAGATTCTATACAGAAAATAAAGTTGTTACCACCAGATGGTTCGACGAAGAAACCGGAGAATCCACAGCTGTTAATACCTGGGATGGAACAATCTAAAAGTTGTTTTTATTGAAAAAATAGCACGCATACACTTGCGTGCTATTTTTATGTGTGATATGATGGTTAAAGTGAATTGCTTAAAGGAGAGAACAGATGGCGGGAACGATTCGGGAAATAGCAGAGCGGGCAGGTGTGTCCAGAGGTACTGTTGACCGCGCGTTAAATAAACGGGGGCGGATTGACAAGGAAGTGGAAGAGCGGATCTTTCAGATTGCAGATGAAATCGGTTATGTGCCGAAAAAAGAAAAAACGGCAGTAAAAAAGGAATCGGTTAAAATCGGCATTGTAACCCAGCTGGCTAAATCGTCATTTATGATTCCCATCAGAAAAGGGTTAGAAGATGCGCAAAAAGAATTGAAAAAAAGAGGAATTGTCTTTGTAATGGAAGAGTGTGTCACTGTAAGCGAGGAAGAGCAGCTTGCAGCCATTGAAAGGCTGGAAAAAAATAAGGTGTCAGGCATTGCAATCATGCCTGTGGAGTGCGATAAAATAAGGGATAAAATCAATTCCCTGATTGAACAGGGGATCTCAGTCGTAACGTTTAATACGGATATTGTAGGGACAAAACGAAGCTGTTTCGTAGGTCAGGACAACAAACGGAGCGGACGCACGGCGGCTGGGCTTATGGGAATGCTAACCGGCGGACAGGGAAAGATTCTCGCTATTACAGGATATTTTGGGAATAGTGTTAACAGTATGCGTGTGGATGGGTTTGTGGATGAGATAAAGAGGACATTTCCGGGGCTCGAGCTTGTAGGAGTACAAAGCAGCTTTGATGAAAAGGAAGAGGTGGAAAAGATCCTTGTCAACACCCTCACTGCTTATCCGGATCTCCAGGGTGCAGTCATATTCTCAGGTGGCCAGGGGGGCGTAAAAAAGGCGTTTGAAGAGCTAAAGCCGGAAAAAAAGCCCCATATTATTATCTATGATTTAACCACGGGAAATATCAAAGCTCTGGAAGAAGGAATTGCGGATTTTCTCATTGACCAGAATGGCTATACACAAGGGTACCGCGCCCTGTTCATCCTTACGGATATCATGCAGTCTGGGAGCAGAAAAGAGCAGGAATTTTTTTACACGGATATTATTATTAAAACAAAATACAATATTTAAAATCACCATGGAATCAGGAGTCTGTTCAGGATAAAAAACAGGTCCTGATTTTTTTTATTAACTAATCGAAATCACTTGCACGCGGACTGCGTGCGTGGTATAATGTAGGCACATGAGATGAGCGAAAAAGCACGCAAACAGATGGGAGAGGTGTAACGATGGAATATATAAAATTTAACGAAGCCAGAGAGCTTGATTTAATACTTCTTGGCAGAGTGGCCATTGATTTTAACCCTGCTTATAATGAGCAGGTGAAGGAAGAGTTTAAACCGCTTAAGAAGGTTCACATGTTTGAAAAATTTGTGGGCGGTTCTCCTGCCAACATTGCCGTAGGCGTGACCAGACATGGTATGAAAGCTGGATTTATCGGAAAAGTATCAGATGACCAGTTCGGCGAATTTGTGGTGGATTATTTTAATGAGCAGGGAATTGATACCTCCCACATTACAAAATGCAAAAACGGTGAAAAACTGGGACTCACTTTTACTGAGATGTTATCTTCCAGCGAAAGCAGCATTCTGATGTATCGAAACTGCATTGCTGATTTACAGCTGAGTGTGGAAGATATTGACGAAGAATACATTAAAAAAGCAAAAGCCATTTTAATTTCAGGTACGGCACTTGCGGAAAGCCCGTCAAGAGAAGCGGCTCTTAAGGCTGTGATGCTGGCTAAGAGAAACGATGTGAGAATTATTTTTGATATTGATTACAGGGCTTATAACTGGAAAAATTCAGATGAGTTATCCATATACTATTCAACTGTTGCAAAAGAAGCGGATATTATTATGGGATCAAGAGAAGAATTTGATCTGACAGAAAATCTGATTAAACCTGGTATGACAGATGAAGAAAGTGCCGCTTTATGGCAGGGATATCATGCAGCAATCGTGGTGATTAAGCATGGTATGAAGGGGTCTACCGCATATACCCGGGATGGTCAGTCATTTTCCATTAAGCCGTTCCCGGTAGAGGCAAGAAAGGGCTTTGGAGGCGGAGATGGATATGGTTCCGGTTTCTTATATGGTCTGTATCAGGGCTGGGATATTATTGACTGCCTGGAATTTGGTTCTGCAGAAGCGTCCATGATGGTAAAGAGCAATAACTGCTCAGACTCCCTGCCCACACCAGAGGAAGTGCATGCATTTATAAAAGAAGAAAAGGAAAAATTCGGTGAGATGATCGCCCGTGTATAAAAAAATAAAGGAGAGCGGAACATGTCAAAAACAATAAGAATGACAACAGCACAGGCACTTGTAAAGTTCCTGGATAACCAGTATGTTTCAGTAGATGGAACAGAAATAAAGTTTGTTGAAGGCTTTTTTACAATCTTCGGTCATGGAATTGCAGTTGGTCTGGGAGAGGCACTGGACACAAATCCGGGACAGCTTCGGGTTCTTCAGGGAAGAAACGAGCAGGGGATGTGCCATACAGCCATTGCATTTGCAAAACAGAACCAGCGCAGAAGAATTATTCCCTGTGCTTCCTCAGTAGGACCTGGCGCTGCCAATATGGTAACAGCCTGTGCCACTGCAACTGTGAACAACATTCCGTTACTGGTATTTCCGGCGGATACCTTCGCATCCAGACAGCCTGATCCGGTACTTCAGCAGTTAGAGCAGAGCAGCAGCCTTGCAACTACCACCAACGATGCGTTTAAACCGGTTTGCAAGTACTGGGACAGAATTACAAGACCTGAGATGATTATGAGCGCCTTGATTAATGCCATGCGTGTGCTCACAGATCCCGCAGAGACAGGAGCCTGCTGTATTTCCCTCTGTCAGGATGTAGAGGGAGAATCATTTGATTATCCGGAGTATTTCTTTAAGAAACGGGTTCATAAGATTACAAGACCTGTGGCAGTGGAAGAAGAACTGGAAGAGATTGCTGACATCATTGCAGAAGCTAAGAAGCCTATCGTGATTGTGGGCGGTGGAGTACGCTACTCAGATGCAGGAGAAGTTGTAGAAAATTTCTGTGAAGAATTTAAGATCCCCTTTGGAGAGAGCCAGGCTGGAAAGAGTGCCTGCAAATCAAGCCATCCCTACTGCCTTGGCGGAATCGGAGTGACCGGTACTTATGCCTCCAATGTCATTGCAAAGGATGCAGATGTGGTAATCGCCATTGGAACCAGACTGAGTGATTTTACTACCAGCTCCAAGTGGCTGTTTAAAAGAGAAAATGTGAAGTTTGTTACCATAAATAACAGCAGATTCCATGCCTATAAGATGGATGCATCCATGGCAGTGGGAGATGCAAAAGTAACTGTTGAGGCACTGACAGAAAAACTGAGAGAAAAACAGTATGTGTCCCAGTACCGGAATGAGATTACAGACGCTAAGAAAAAGTGGGATGAAGAGATGGTACGCCTGGGCAGTATTGAGTATACTGGAGATGATTTCGAACCTATTATCAAGGCAAGAGATCCCAGAACCATTCCGGAATTTGTCCGTCTGACCAATGGTAAGATCACTCAGACCGCAGCACTGGCAGCCATTAGAAGAGTGATCGATGCAGATGCCACAATCATTACGGCAGGAGGTTCCCTTCCAAGCTGTATGCAGCGTATGTGGACTACCGACAAGCGGGGCGGATATCATGCTGAGTATGGATATTCCTGTATGGGATATGAAGTTGCAGCAACTCTGGGCGTTAAATTTGCAGAGCCGGAACATGAGGTTTACTGCGTAGTCGGCGATTCCAGTTTTCAGATGCTGCACAGTGAAATTATGACCATTATGCAGGAAAGACAAAAAGTCAATATCCTGATCTTTGATAACTGTGGCTTTGGTTGTATCAACAACCTGGAGATGAACCACGGTATCGGAAGCCTTGCAACGGAGTACCGCTATACGGACGGGAAAAAACCAACCGGCGATTTAATCCCCGTTGACTATGCAAAGGTGGGAGAGGGGTATGGATTAAAGACTTATACCTGCCGTACCATTGCAGAGCTGGAAGATGCGTTAAATGATGCCAAGAGCCAGGAGAGAGCCTGCCTGTTTGACTTAAAGGTAATTCCAAAGACCATGTCCGACGGATATGAATCCTGGTGGAATGTAGGGCTTGCTGATACGTCTGAAAAAACCAGCGTAAACGAAGCGTTTGGAAGAGTCATGGAAGGCAGAAACGCAGCAAGAAAGTATTAAACGGCCGGATATGACCGGAAAGGAAGAAAATATGAGTCAGGTATTCGGATATCCGGAATTTGATGAGTCCGGAGAAAAGATTTTAACAACTTATACCAATGAGTATAAGGAGATGAACATGGACATCCGTGTTTACCGCATGAAAGCCGGGGAAACCAGAACCTTCTTAAAAGAAGAAGAGGAAACTGCTGTGCTTCTTTTAAAGGGAAAGATCGTATACCGTGGCGGCAATGTGGAACAGGAAGCCTCAAGAATAGATGTTTTTACGGAGGGACCATGGTGTCTGCATGGTTGTGCTGGAACAGAAATTTCCGTGGAAGCAAAAGAGGATTCAGAAATTTTAGTCCAGTCAGCAGAAAATAAAAGAACCTTTGAAGCAAAACTGTATCAGCCCGAGGATGCACCGTGGAAGTATTCTTCTGTGGGCAAGTTTGGCAATGTGGCAAAACGTCAGGTGAATACAATTTTTGACATAGAGATCGCTCCTTACTCCAATATGGTTTTAGGAGAGGTTTTAAATGACCGGGGAAACTGGTCCGGTTATCTTCCTCACAGACATCCACAGCCGGAGACCTACTATTTCCTTTTTGATCACCCGGAAGGATTCGGCGCAAGCTTTGTAGGCGACCAGGTATTTAAAAGCACAGACGGAAGCTTTTCCGCAATTCCAGGAGGGGAGCTTCATCCCCAGGCAGTGGCTCCGGGATACCAGATGTATACCTGCTGGATGATCCGCCATCTGGAGGGCAATCCATGGAATCAGACTGACCGCAACGAAGATGAACGATACGTGTGGCTTCATGATGCTGAGTTTTAAATAAGTCAGGGGTTAATCGCCGCGAAACCAGCGGTATAAAAATATGATAAGACAGGGAAGGGAAGCAAAAATGTTAAACAAGGAGAAAGTTAAATTAGGAATTGCACCAATTGCATGGACAAACGATGATCTTCCGGATTTAGGTAAGGAGAATACCTTCGAGCAGTGTGTCAGCGAAATGGCACTTGCAGGATTTACCGGTTCTGAAGTGGGTAATAAATACCCCAAAGATCCGGAGGTTTTAAAGAAGGCTCTGGAATTAAGAGGGGTTGAGATCTGCAACGCATGGTTTTCCACATTCTTAATCAGCAAGCCTTACGAAGAGACTGAGGCAGAGTTTGAGAAGCATGTAGCTTTCTTAGCAACCATGGGCGCCAAAGTAGTTGGTGTTTCCGAGCAGAGCTACAGTACACAGGGAATTCAGGATCAGCCGGTTTTCGAAGGAAAGCATGAGATGGACGACAGAGAATGGGATCTTCTGTGCACAGGCTTAAACCGTCTTGGAAAGCTGTCCAAAGAAAAATACGGTGTGGCATTAACATTCCACCATCATATGGGAACTGTAGTTCAGTCAGCTGCAGAGACTGACCGCATGATGGAACATACAGATCCGGAATACGTAAGCCTGCTTTTTGACAGCGGCCACTTTGCTTACTGCGGAGAGAATCCGGTTGAGATGGTAACAAAGCACATCAAACGTATTAAACATGTTCATTTAAAAGATATTCGTCCGGAAGTAGTAAAACAGGTAAGAGAAGAGAAGATGAGTTTCCTGGCAGGCGTTCGCGCAGGCGCATTCACCATTCCAGGCGACGGTTGTGTAGAGTTTGAGCCAATCTTCAAGGTTCTGGAAGATGCAGCTTATGAGGGATATATGGTAGTGGAAGCAGAGCAGGATCCGGCTAAGGCCAATCCATTAGAATATGCAATCCGCGCCAGAAAGTTTATTGCTGAAAAAACAGGTCTTTAATTTAAAGGATAAAAGGAGAAGAATATTATGGTAACCGTAGGAATTATCGGAGCAGGCAGAATCGGAAAGGTTCATACTGCAAGCATCTGCAATATCGTTAAGAACGCAACAATTAAGACAATCGCTGACCCATTTATGAACGAAGAAACAGCAAACTGGGCAAAGAGCATGGGTGTATCTAATACAACCAAAGATTATAAAGAGATTCTGGCAGATCCAGAGATCGATGCAGTTTTAATCTGCTCCTCTACAAATACACATTCTCCGATTTCTGTAGAAGCAATTAAGGCTGGAAAGCATGTATTCTGCGAGAAGCCAATTGATCATGATGTAGAGAAGATCAAAGAAGTAATTGATGCATTAAAGGACAGTAAGGTAAAATATCAGGTAGGCTTTAACCGCCGTTTTGACCATAACTTTGAAGCAGTCAGAAATGCAGTTGTTGCAGGAAAAATTGGTGATCCACATATTATCAAGGTTACTTCCAGAGATCCTGAGCCGCCCAGCGCAGAATATGCAGCTGTATCCGGTGGTATGTTCCTTGATATGACCATTCATGATTTTGATATGGTTCGTTACCTGGCTGGTTGTGATGCAGAAGAGATCTATGTACAGTCTGCAGTTTTAGTTGATCCTGCTATTGGAGAAGCTGGCGATGTAGATAC
>SVDS01000040.1:18350-35818 GCA_015057715.1 Paenibacillaceae bacterium | reverse complement strand
GATGTATTTGGAGATATCTGCAAGGAAACAAAGAGGATTCTGGAGGTTCCCGTTACCATAGGAATCGGTCACAGCTGTGAGGAATTATCCAATATCCCATACGCATACCAGTCGGCGATTGATGCTCTTGGTTATAAAGCCATAGCAGGAAAAGGCAGTACCATCTATATCAATGATATGGAACCGGTGGGAAGCGGAAAACTGGAATTTGACAGTGTTTTGGAGGCAGATCTGATTTCTGCCATCAAGTTTGGTCCTGATGGGAAGATTGAAGCGGCTGTGACACAGATTATTCAGAAAATGGAATCTGCAAAAGTACATTTCAGACAGCAGCAGGTTTATATGTTCGGAGTATTAAACAGTGTGATACAGATGGTACAGCAGTATGATCTTGATCTGGAAGAAATTATGGGCTGGGATTTAGAGTCCATGACATTTTTTGACAAGATGCAAAAAGGGGAATTTGGCACCTGGCTTTACAAGGCTGCAGAAAAAATCAATCAGGCGATTAATCAGGAACGTGATCTTACCACAAGGCAGGTGATTCAGGAGGCGAGACAGTATATTATGGACCATTATCAGAATCCGGATTTATCGGTTGAAATGATCTGCCGCCATCTGCATATGAGTCCGGCTTATTTTTCCACGCTGTTTAAAAAGGAAACCGGACAGGCCTATATCGCCTATTTAACTGATCTGCGATTAAACAAGGCAGTGGAACTGTTAAATAAAACCGAAGATAAAACCTATGTCATTGCGGCAAAGGTGGGGTATCCGGAGCAAAACTATTTCAGTTATGTGTTTAAAAAGAAATTTGGAGTTTCACCGACTAAATTTCGCGGAGTGAGGTAATGGAAAAGAAGAATAACAGCATTCGTTATACCATTTTCGTATATTTTACCATAACGGCCCTTGCCGCAGGCCTGCTTATTTCCCTTTCCTTATACCAACGTTTTTCCTCTCAGGTTGCAGAGGTGGTACAGGAGGAAAATCAGAGTCTGATTAATCAGGTGGCACGGTCTGTGGAATCCTACTTGAGGACCGTTATGAAACTATCTGATTCTCTTTATTATGGGGCTGTGAAAAATGCAGACCTTTCTTCCCAGTCCATTAATAATGAGATCACCCTTCTGTACGACAACAATAAGGACAATGTGGATAACATTGCCCTTTTCACCCAGGGCGGAGCAATGGTGGAGTCTGTTCCAGCAGCAAGACTGAAAAAGAATCTTAATATAACAGGGGAGAAATGGTTTGCCAATGCTCTTGAAAAAACGGAGAACCAGCATTTTCTCGACCCCCACGTCCAGTATATATTTGAAAACAATGAAAACCAGTACCGATGGGTGATCTCCCTGTCCAGAGCGGTGGAACTGACGGAAGGAACATCTACCACTCAGGGCGTTTTGCTGGTGGATTTAAGCTATTCCAGTCTGGAGCATTTATTTGAAGGAGTCACTACAGGTAAAGGCGGTTATGTCTATCTGATCGGAAGCGACGGAGAGATCCTGTATCACCCAAGAATTCAGTTAATTGACTCGGGCCGGCTGAAGGAAAACAATAAAGTGGCATCCGGGTATAAAGATGGAATTCACCGTGAAGTTTTTGAAGGGGATAACAGAATTATAACGGTAAAGTCAGTGGGTTATACAGGCTGGAAAATCGTTGGTGTTACGCCTAATAGTGTAGTTTCCTTAAATACCATCAAAACCAGGCTTTTTATTGTATTCATGATTACTCTTATCTTATTTATACTTGTACTGATCAACTCCTATATCTCATCTCGTATAACAAATCCTATCAAGGAGTTGGAAAAATCCGTAGGAATCCTGGAAGAAGGGGATTTGGAAACTGCAGTTTCCATCGGAGGCTCTTATGAAATTCAGCATTTGGGTAATTCCATTAAAAATATGGCAATTCAGATCCGCGTCCTGATGGATGACATCGTGACGGAACACGAGGCCAAACGGAAACAGGAATTTGATACCCTGCAATCACAAATTAATCCCCATTTTTTATACAATACTCTGGACATTATCGTCTGGATGATTGAAAATGAACAAAAGAACGAGGCCGTTAAGGCGGTTACTGCACTTGCCCGGTTTTTCCGGATCAGCTTAAGTAAAGGAAAAAGCATTATTACGGTCCGGGATGAACTGGAACATGTAAGAAGCTATTTAATGATCCAGCATATGCGTTTTAAAAATAAGTTCTCCTATGAAATTCAGGCAGAGGAAGAATGTATGGAATTAACCAGTTTAAAACTGATTCTGCAGCCGCTGGTGGAGAATGCCATCTATCATGGCATGGAATTCATGGATGGAGAGGGGGAAATAAAATTATCGGTGATGCGAAGGGAAGAAGATCTGATTATCCAGGTTTCTGATAATGGCCTGGGTATGACAGAGGAACAGGTGAAAAGCCTCTTTTCCCATGAGGTTCATGTCACCTCTAAAAAGGGCTCCGGTATTGGGGTGAAGAATGTAAATGAAAGAATCAAGCTTTATTTTGGGGAAAATTACGGGCTAACCATTGATTCCGAGCCTGATGAGGGAACCACCATAACCATTCTCCTCCCTGCTGTTCCTTATGATTCTGTTTTAGAAAAGGAGAAGCGATCATGACAAAACAGGAAAAAATTTTGTGGGTTATTTTGCCAGTAGTGCTTGTGATCCTGTTTCTTTTGTCCTCTACCGATTTGATCATTAAGGAAAAAAAGACGGTTATTTATCCGATTTCCATTATTATCAGCGATACTTCTGATGATTATTTTGCTAATTTCAGAAAAGGTGCGGATAAGGCGGCGGAAGAATATAATGTTGACGTCAGTTTCATTACCCTTTATGAAAAGGGAGATCAGGATCAGCAGCTGGAACTGGTAAAACGGGAAATTAATGACGGAGCGTTAGCAGTTGTGTTAGTTCCGGTAAAGCCGGAAGAATGCGCAAAAAAGATGGATGATATGATTTTAAACAGTCCTGCGGTCATTGTTGGAAACTTAATTCCCAATGAGAAGGTAAAAAGCGGGATTGCACCGGATTTTGAAGAGGAAGGGCGTAAGCTGGGACAGGCTATTGCAAGAGAAAATTCCCCTGGTAAACCCGTATGGATCTTTATGGAAGGGTTAGACTATGGATACAACCGGGATATTTATGCAGGTGCAGAAAGTGAACTGAAAAATGCCGGTTTTACAGTTAAAATTTATAAAAAGACCATGGAAGAGACCTTTCGCAAAGCGATAGAAGGACTGGTCTATCCAGGGAGCGAAAAAGTGATTATAGCAGCGATAGATACGAAAAGCCTGGATGAAACGGCAGAAATTATTGCAGGAAGTCCGGTTTATGGCAGTTATGTGGATGGTCTTTACGGGGTAGGAAGTACCACCAGGCTGTTGACTGATCTGGACAACGGGGTGATAAAAGGACTGGTGGTAAGTGATCAGTTTGATGCGGGGTACAGGAGCATTGAAAAAGCGGTTGAGTCGGTCCACAGAGGATTTCAAAAGGAGCAGATTGTATTGGATTCTTATTATATCCGAAGAGAAGATTTAAGAGAGAGCAAATTTGAAAAAATCTTATATCCGATTGACTAAATGGGGGAATAGAAATGAAAAAAAAATATGGAGTGCTGGCAGCGGTTATTCTTTTGTTTGTATGTGTTCTGGGCTTTTTCTATCAGAACTATAAATCCGGGAAAAAAGAAGTGAGCAAAGCAGTTCGCATTGGGGTGACTTTATACCGGGGAGATGATTCATTTATTAATACCATAAGGGGAAAATTAGAAGATCAGGCCAAGGAATATGAAAAGAATACCGGGATTAAGGTTGTCATGGAAATCGTGGATGCAAAGGGAAACCAGAATACCCAGAACAGCCAGGTAGACCGTTTTATCTCTTTGGGATATGATGCAATCTGTGTCAATATGGTTGACCGGTCGGCTGCATCAAATATTATTGGAAAGGCAATGGATGCAGATACGCCGGTAGTATTTTTTAACCGGGAGCCGGTAGAAGAGGATATGCGGCGCTGGGAAAAGCTTTACTATGTAGGGGAAAATGCTAAAGAGTCCGCTACGCTCCAGGGAAATATGCTGGTGGAGGCTTACAAGGCTGACCCATCTTCTCTTGATATAAACGGAGATGGTAAGGTGAGCTATGTCCTATTGGAAGGAGAGAGCAGCCATCAGGATTCTCTCATCAGAACCGAGTGGTCCATCCAGACGCTAAAGGATGGAGGCGTACCTCTGGAAAAGATTACGGGAGCCATAGCAAACTGGGACAGAAGCCAGGCATCTGCCTGGATGGAACAGTGGCTGACTCAGTACCCGGATGATATTGAGGTAGTGATCTGCAATAACGATGATATGGCACTTGGAGCAGCGGATGCCATTGAACGCAAGGGAAGTAAAAGACCTGTTAAAGTTGTTGGTATTGACGGGACTCCCCAGGGAATTGAAGGCGTCCGGGAAGGAAAACTGTTTGGTACCGTACAATGTGACAGCGATGAATATGCCGGAGTGATATTTAAAATTGCGGCAGCGGAGGCTCTTGGTAAAAATGTACAGGAAACAGTGGATTTAAGCCGGGATAAGTATTATGAATGCAAGCAAAATACCCTGACTGCCAAATAGGAAAACAGGAAAATTGGTATTTATCAATAAAAAATTATAAAAAAACTGAGTAAATCATGAAAAATCTAAAAAATTCGATACATATACCAAGAAAATTATATGGAATAGTGCACAAAATAAAGTTATAATGTGCATGTCGATGAGGTAAAAGTACCAATCGAACACAATTATATAATGATAAGGGAGGATTTATCATGAGATTACTCAAAAAAGTAGTAGCAGTAGGTCTCGCTTCTGCAATGGTATTTGCCATGGCAGGCTGCGGTTCCAGCTCAAAGGCCACAACAGCAGCATCTGAAGCAGCAACCACTGCAGCAGAAACAAAGAAGGAAGAGACCAAATCAGCAGAAACTACTGCAGAAGCCGTTAAGAATGCAGTAGGCGGGGATTTAGCTGATAAGAAAGTTGGTATTTCCATTTACAAATTCGATGATAACTTCATGACACTTTATCGTACAGAACTTCAGCGTTATTTAACTGAAGACCTGGGCTTTAAGAAAGATAATGTAGTAATTCAGGATGGTAAGGGCGATCAGGCAGAACAGACCAACCAGATCCAGAACTTCATTACCCAGAAATATGACGTACTTATTTTAAATCTTGTTCAGGCTTCATCCGCTCCAGAAATTACAAATATGTGTAAAGAAGCAGGAATTCCTGTTGTTTACATTAACCGTGAGCCAGATACAGAAGAAGAGCAGAGATGGAAAGACGAAAAAATCAATGCAACTTATGTAGGATGTGATGCAAGACAGTCCGGAACCTATCAGGGTGAAGAAATTCTTGAAACTTCCAACAAGGGCGATATCAATGGCGATGGCGTAGTTAACTACATCATGATCCAGGGTGACCCGGAGAACGTAGATGCTCAGTACAGAACTGAATTCTCTGTAAAAGCACTGACTGACAAGGGCGTAAAAGTAAAAGAGCTCTTAAAACAGCGTGGTGACTGGGATCAGGCAAAAGCACAGCAGATTGCACAGGATGCTCTGACACAGTATGGCGATCAGATCGAAGTTATCTTCTGCAACAACGATGCTATGGCACTTGGTGCACTTCAGGCAATCGAAGCAGCAGGACGTACTGTAAACAAAGATATCTATTTAGTAGGTGTTGATGCGTTAACAGAAGCTGTTCAGAACGTTATTGATGACAAACAGACTGGTACCGTATTTAACGATCATTTCTCTCAGGCTCAGACAGCAAGCGATATGGCTGTTAAGTTCTTAAAGGGTGATTCTGTTGAAAACGTTAACATGGTAGACTATATCAAGGTTACCAAGGCCAATGCACAGGATACTCTTGACAAGTTAAAAAAATAATATCCAGCAGCCGAAATTGCGGGTGTGTCGGTAAGGCACACCCGATTTTTAAAAGTTAGAGGTATCCCTTTATGTCCTGAGAAACGGACAGATTAATGAAATACCTTAACAGGTATCCCTTTATGTCCGGGAAAACGGACGAATCAATGAAAGGAGAAGCGGGATGGCAGAGAATTACAGACTGGAAATGGTTGGAATCAGCAAATCCTTCCCTGGCGTCAAAGCGCTCGATAATATCAATTTAAAAGTACGTCCCGGTACCGTTCACGCTCTGATGGGAGAGAACGGAGCAGGTAAGTCAACACTGATGAAATGCCTGTTTGGCATATACAAGATGGATGAAGGTGAGGTTCTGATTGATGGTGCGAAGGTGAGTATAGCCAATCCGGATGATGCACTTCACAAAGGCCTTGCTATGGTACACCAGGAACTTCAGCCGGTACCGGCTCGCTCTATTGCAGAGAATATGTATCTTGGACGGTTTCCAATATATAAAATAGGACCGCTTAAAGTAATTGATCATAAAACCATGAATGCGGAAGCAGAAAAGTGGTTAAAAGATGTTAAAATGACGTTTAATCCCAAAGCAAAACTTGGGACCTTATCAATCGGACAAATGCAGTCAGTAGAAATTGCAAAGGCAGTCAGCCAGAATGCAAAACTGGTGATTCTGGATGAACCTACTTCATCACTGACTGATAATGAGGTAGAAGCGCTGTTCCGTATTATCAGGGACTTAAAGTCCCGCGGAGTTTCTATGATATATATCAGCCATAAAATGGCAGAGATCAGACAGATTGCAGATGACATCACCATCATGCGGGATGGAACTTACGTTGGTTCATGGGAAGTAGCAGATATCTCTGATGAAGAGATCGTAAAACAGATGGTAGGAAGAGAACTGGGAAATGTTTATCCTCCAAAGGATGATTACCGGATGGATGAAACCGTTTTAAAGGTAAGCCATTTGAGCAGTATTCATGAACGTTCTTTTCAGGATTGCTCCTTTGAGCTGAAAAAGGGAGAGATTCTGGGATTCGGAGGTCTGGTAGGAGCTCAGAGAACCGAATTAATGGAAGCCATATTCGGAATGAGGAATATTTCCGGGGGGGAAGTTGAAGTCCTTGGAAAAAAAGTTGAAATTAAATGCCCCAAGGATGCCATCGGCGATTCAGTGGGAATGATTACAGAAGACCGAAGAGGAAACGGAATCTTTGGATGCTTAAGCATTTCTGATAATACAGCCATTGCTTCTTACCGCAATTATACAACAGCGGGAGTGATTCAGAAGAAGAGAGTAGCATCGGTTGTAAAGGACAGCATTGCAAAGCTGAGTATAAAAACTCCCAACGACAGGACCCAGATCCAGTCCCTTTCCGGTGGAAATCAGCAAAAAGTAATTATTGCCAGATGGCTGGCAAGCAATCCTGAAATTTTAATTATGGATGAGCCGACAAGAGGTATCGACGTAGGCGCAAAGTATGAGATTTATCAGATTATGATTGACCTTGTAAAGCAGGGCAAATCCATCATCATGATTTCCTCTGAAATGCCGGAGTTAATCGGTATGTCTAACCGGATTATCGTAATGTGCGGCGGACGAATCACAGGAGAAGTAGAGGATAGTGAGGCAACCCAGGAGAAAATCATGGCATATGCCACTAAATTCGATATAAACAAAACGGAAAATAATTCCAAACAGGAGGTTAAGTCATGACAGCTAAGAAGATAAATTTGAAGGATTTCCTTATAAATAATGGAATCATCGTTGTCCTCATCCTGCTTGCCATTTTTACGGCAATAAAGCAACCATCATTCGCAACACCTGACAATCTAAAAAATATTGCCTTAAATGTGGCACCCCGTTTCATCATTGCCTGCGGTGTATCAGGTTGCCTGATTACCAGAGGTACCGATCTTTCTGCAGGACGTATTGTAGGTCTTTCCGCATGTCTGGCAGGTACACTTTTACAGAAACCTGGCTACAGCGGCAAGTTTTTCCCCAATCTTCCGGATTTTGGTATCTGGTGGGTATTCGTAGTTTTATTAATCTGTATTTTAGTTGCATGCTTGTTTGGTCTGATCAATGGTCTGGTAATTTCCTATCTGCAGGTTCCTGCTTTTATCGGAACGCTGGGAATGCAGCTGATCGTATATGGTGCATGCCTTGTTTATACCAATGCAACACCAATCGGCGGTTATCGTCCGGCCTATACGGAAGTGGCAAAAGGAAGACTGTTTGGTTTCATACCTTACCTGTTTTTAATCGCCCTTGCTATAGGACTTGTGATCTGGTTCGTTTATAACAAGACTCCTCATGGAAAATACATGTATGCCATCGGCGGTAATGAACAGGCAGCAGAAGTATCCGGAGTTAACACCAAAAAGACAAAGATTATTATCTACGTGACAGCTGCTGCACTTTATGCACTGGGCGGCTTCCTGGTAGGAGCTAAATCCGGTGGATCTTCCGTTAACATGGGTATGGGCTGGGAGCTTGAAGCGATTGCTGCATGTACCATCGGAGGTGTATCTGTTAACGGTGGTATCGGTAAGGTATCTGGCGTTTTAATCGGTGTTCTTGTTTTCGAAATTTTAAAGACCTGTCTCCAGTATTTAGGAGTCAACACAAACTATCAGTACATTGCGCAGGGTATCGTTATCGTAGTTGCGATTGCTCTTGATATCAGAAAATATATTGCAAAAAAATAATTACTTACAAAAAGCGTCTTGTCCGGCAGCAGCCGATTCAGGACGCTTTTTTAAAAATTCACTGACTGTTAAAAACTACGGCATCTGGCTGAGCCGGCTGTTCTGGTATTCTCCGGATAAGGTAACATCTTTCCCAAACCAGGAAGGGGGAGTAAAGGAGTGAGCTTCTTCCAGGCTTTCAAATTCAACCTCAGCAAGCATCAGCCCTTCATAGCGGCCTTCAAAAACATCCAGTTCGATGGTGAGATGATCGCAGTGTTCCACAGGAATTAAATATCTTTTTTTTGTAAGAACACAGCCGTCTGTTTTGCTGATTAAGTGATGATAGGAGTCTTCGTTTAAGGGAAGATTGTATTCTTCTCTTGCCAGAAGACCTTTGGATTTATAGGTTAGAATATATGAATCATCTTCTTTCCGGACCCGCACAACGGGGTCCGTCGATAAATATCCCTGTTCAATGAAATGATGGGGAAATGACTCATAATTTTCTGGCGGGCTGGTGACCAGATATTTGCGCTCGATTTCCATGAAAAACCTCCTGATTCCATGTATTGGACTATAAAACAGGGTTAGTATACCACAATAGGATAAAAAATAGAAGATAGTGGCAAAAAGAAGAAAAACGTGGTAATATGGAAAATACAGTAAAAATCAGGAGATTAATGATATGAAATGCTTGATAAGGCGGACAACTTTCTTTTTTCTGGTATTGGCAGTGGTTTTTGCAGCAGGCTGCGCAGGAAAAAGTGCTGAGCCAAAATCTGGGGAAAGTTCGGACAAGGAAGCTGGTACGGAAGGAATTGAAGCGGCTGAAGGTCCTAAAATCGGCATAAGCATCTATCGCTACGACGACACATTTATGAAGCTATACCGGTCTGAATTAAAACAATATCTGGAAGAGACCTATCATGCCCAGGTCATCATGCGCAATGCAGGCGGGGATCAGAATGAACAGAATCGGCAGATAAAGGAATTTATAGATAGCAAGTGTAACGGAATTATAGTTAATCCTGTGGAGACCTCGGCTGCAGGAACAATCGCAGATACTTGCAGTCAGGCAGGTATCCCGTTGGTTTTCATTAACAGTGAGCCGGATGAATCAGAGCGAAAACGGTGGGAAGAACGTCATATGGCGGTTTCCAGTGTGGAAACAGATTCTAAGCAGGCGGGTACCTATCAGGGACAGATTATTCTTGAAACTCCAGGAAAGGGTGACAGGAATAACGATGGAATCGTCTCTTATGTGATGATAAAGGGAGAGAAAGGCAGTGATGCAGCCCGGTATCGGTCAGAGTATTCCATTAAAGCATTGACAGATGCAGGAGTAAAAACAGAAGAGCTTTTTTCCGGTACCGGAAACTGGAACAGGGAAGAAGGGAAAAAGCTGGCTGCTCAGGCTTTATCAACGTATGGTCCCAGAATTGATGTGATTTTTTGTAACAACGATGCCATGGCAGATGGAGCGCTGGAGGCGGTAGAAGAAGCCGGGATGATACCGGGAAAAGATATCTATCTGGTAGGAGTGGATGCGCTTTTAGAAACTGTGGAATATATAAAAGAGGGTAAGATCACCGGAACGGTTTTAAATGACCATCAGGGTCAGTCTCGGACTGCTGCCGATACGCTGATCCGGCTGATTCGGGGAGAGGATGCCGAGACAAGATATCTGGTGGATTATATAAAGATTACCATGAACAGTACATTCCAGAATTGGAAAGGAGACGATTGATATGGGGAAAGTTTACGCGTTTTTAGCAGATGGATCAGAAGAGGTGGAGCTGCTTGCTGTGGTTGATGTTCTGCTCAGAGGGGGTCAGGATGTGAAACTTGTATCAGTAACTGGTAAAAAAAATGTGACTGGTTCACACGGAATTAAGCTTCAGGCAGATGTTTTAATGGAGCAGACAGATTTAAAAGATGCAGATGTGCTATTTCTTCCGGGGGGTATGCCTGGAACCAGGAATCTGGGAGCCTGCCAGGAATTAGTATATGCACTGAACGAAGCGAATCAGGACAATCGGAGAATCGCTGCAATTTGTGCGGCTCCAAGTATTCTTGGAAGACTGGGAATGCTGGAGGGAAAAAAAGCTACCTGTTTTCCTGGATTTGAAGAGGAACTAAAGGGAGCTGACGTGGTAAGACAGGGTGTGGTGACTGACGGTAATATTACAACAGCCAGAGGGCTTGGTTATGCACTTGACATGGGCATCGAGCTGTTGGCATTGCTGGTGGATAAAAATCATGCACGTAAAATAAAAGAGGCAATTCAATACGACCAGAGCCCCATGTAACAGGCAGGTGAACTCATGAAAAAGAATTGGATAGTACCAATCGCTTTCGTTTCCTGCTTATTTTTGCTTGCCGGATGTGAGAAAAAGGACCCCTATGGACTCTCGCCCAAGGAACCTGTAACGATCTCAGTCTGGCACTATTATAATGGTGTCCAGAAAGAGGAATTTGACAACCTGGTCAGGGCATTTAATGAAAATGAGGGCAGGGAAAAAGGAATTGTCGTGAAAGCTTATAACAAAGGAAGCATTGATGAACTGAGCAATACCATCAATGAGAGTATTGAACACAAGGTTGGTTCAGATCCCCTTCCTGATGTTTTTTCTGCATACGCAGATAAAGTTTATGAGGTGGACCGAATGGATCTGGCTGCAGATTTAAGTGATTACCTTACCTCCGATGAGATATCAGAATATGTGGATGCCTACATGGAAGAGGGGAGATTTGGCGACAGTGATTCTGTTAAAGTATTTCCTATTGCCAAATCCACTGAGATACTGACTGTGAACAAGACAGACTGGGATAAGTTTGCAGCTGCTACTGGTGAGACGGAAGACGCATTTTCCACCTGGGAAGGGATCACAAGAGTATCCCAGTCTTATTACAAGTGGACGGACAGTCTGACAGAAACTCCAGGTGATGGAAAAGCGTTTTTTGGCAGAGATGCGTTTGCCAACTATATGATTATTGGAAGTCTGCAGCTGGGACATGAGATATTTTCCGTGAAAGACGGGAAAACAGTTCTGGACTTCGACAAAGAAGCGATGAAAAAACTATGGGATAATTACTATGTCCCGTTTGTAAATGGATATTTTGGTGCTTACGGCAGATTTAGAAGTGATGATGTAAAAACCGGACAGCTTGTGGCGTTTGTAGGAGCTACCAGTGGTATCTCTTATTTTCCCACCTCTGTAACCCTTGAAGACGGAACAAACTATGAAATTGAAAGCAAACTGTATCCTCTTCCCGGATTTGCAGGCACGGTTCCCTGTGCTGTTTCCCAGGGAGCAGGAATGATGGTTTTAAAATCAGAGGAAAAGCGGGAATATGCAGCTGTCTGCTTTTTAAAATGGTTTACCGATACCAGTCAGAATATGAAGTTTGCCATTGGCTCCGGTTATCTGCCTGTAAAAAAAGCAGCGGCGGAGCAGTCACTTCTAAAGCCTTTTTTACAGGAGGCTGGAGAAAATAGTGCGGTGTCACAGAACCTGATTATTGGGCTTGATACAGCAAACAGGTACAGACTGTATACATCCAAACCCTTTCAGGGAGGGGACCGTGCAAGAGAGATCCTTCAGACTTCCATGGTTTCAAAGGCTAAAGAGGATTACCAGAAGATAGAGACACTGGTGACCCAGGGGACTGACAGAGAGCGGGCGGTTGCTGATTTCGTAACAGATGAGAATTTTAATCAATGGTACGAAGATACCAGGATGCAATTGGAAGCAGTCATCGGAGAGTAATTTATGAGAGAAAAGAAAAGTGAGTCCATACGAACCCGTTTGCTTGGACCGCTGCTGATATTGCTGGTTGTGCAGGCTGCAGTGATTGCCGGTACCGTGCTTTTCGGCGGAGTTTCTGTTAAATTAAAAAATAATGAAATCCACATATTAAGCCAGAATACAGAGAACATCCGGGTTGTCTTAGAGAAGGAGACTCTTTATCACTGGATTGTTATGCTGAACCATTCATCCTTTGTTTCTGATGAAGTAGAGCAGATTCTAAAGAAAAACGGGAGCAGTCCACTTGATATTTCAAAAGATTACAGGCTGAACCGGGAAATTGTGGAACAGATAATAGAAAAATCCATAGATATGCTTCATATGAGTTATGCGACCGGAGTTTATTTTGTCCTGGACGGTCCGGCAGCAGCCAATAGTTCCAATGATGTAAAAGCGGGATTTTACATAAGAAACTCCAATACAGGAGGATATTTAACAGACAATTCTTCTCTTCTCATGGAGCGGGGATTGCCTTCTGTGGCAGAAAAATATAAGATACCACTGGATTCCTTCTGGGAAATAGGCTTTAGTAATGGAGGAGATTTAAAAAACAGTGAGTTTTACCAGAAGCCTCTTAGCCTGGCCTTACAGACGGGAACCAATAAGGCCGATTCCTTAAATCAGGCTTATTTAAGTCAGCCTTTTCGCTTAAGTCCCAGAGATATGCCCGTTATCACCTATTCAGTACCGGTGATTTTAAATGATGGGACAGTTGCGGGAGTATGGGGGCTTGAGATGACCTTAAACCAGCTGGGACAGATATTATCGGAGAAGCAGACTAACAGCAGTTTTGAGGAATGCTGGCTTCTTGGAATGCGGGATAAAGAGACAAAAACAATTGTTCCAGTGATTGATTCCGGTTATCTCTACAATCAGTATTTTAATGATGATAAAAATCTGTCTTATACAGACAACGATAAGAAATCAGTCAGCGAAATAGAATCGTCTGATGGAACAAAGTGGTATGCCAGTATTAAAAGCCTTGATGCTTATGCCAATAACGGCGTGATGGAAAAAGAAGACTGGGTGCTGGTGGGAATGGCAAAGCAAAAGGATCTGCTTGCATTTTATAATGCCATTCGACGTATGTTGTTCAGTACCATGCTGGTTCCGATTCTGTTCAGCTTTCTGGGAACGTTTGTCATTGGTAAGATTGTAACGGAACCCATCCGCAGACTGTCTTTCGAGTTAAAGGGGAAATCCGGTAACAGAGGACTGTCATTAAAAAGGGTTTACATCCGGGAGATCGATGATCTTACGGAAACAATTGAGCAGTTAAGCCGTGACGTGGAGCAATCTTCTTCAAAGATTTCCAGCATCCTGCGCCATGCCAATGTGATGATCGGAGTTTTTGAATACGCCAAAGGAGACGGCCTGGTTTTCTGCAGCCAGTCTTTATTTGAGATGCTTGGCTGGGGGAATATAGAGGAGCCGTACCGGTATCTGGAAGTTGACAGATTTGAGAAGCTGATGGAACAAACGTTTACCGGAGTGAAGATGAAGGGGGACCGGGTGATTCAAAGCTTCCAGATGAATGGCAAAATACGATGGGTACAGGTTATTTTAGATGAGTCTAAGTCAGGCACCATTCTGGGAGTCTGTTCTGATGTGACTGCAGATGTGCAGGAGAAGGAAAAACTGGAATGGGAACGCAATTTTGATTTGCTGACCGAATTGTATAACAGGAGGGCATTCCGGGAACAGGTGGAATTCATGATGGCATCACAGAAGGAGACGTACGGTGCAGTCATCATGTGGGATCTGGACAATTTAAAGTATATCAACGATACATATGGGCATGATGAAGGAGACCGTTATCTCATCCTGTTTGCAGAATGTTTAAAAAACAGCTTTGCCGGAAGGGGAATTTTAGCCCGTTATTCCGGTGATGAATTTGTGACCTACTTACATGGAGATGACAAAGAGAAAATCCGAAAAGATGTCCGTGATTTTATAAAGTACATTCAAAAGGCAGCTCTTACCATGGAAGGTGGATACATGCTTCCAGTTCGTGTTTCAGGAGGATTATCCTGGTATCCCGGTGATGCATCAGATTTTGAAACCCTGTTTAATTATGCTGATTTTGCCATGTACATGGTTAAACACAGTGTGAAAGGTAATGTAAGGGAATTTGATTTTGAAGAATATTCCCAGAATTCATATATGCTGACAGGCAGTGAAGAACTGAACCGAATGCTGGAAACCGGAGATGTAAGCTTTGTTTTTCAGCCAATCGTAACAAGAGATGGTAATATTTACGGATATGAGCTTTTGATGAGACCTCATTTCACAAATTTGAAAGGGATCGGTGAAGTTTTAAATCTGGCAAGATCTCAGGCAAAGTTGCCTCAGATAGAATCACTGACCTGGTTTGCCGGCTTAAGGGCTGCGGCAGCTGAGAAGGAAAAAGGGCATTTAGGAGAGTCAGAAAAGCTGTTTATTAACTCCATTGCTTCTGTGTGTATTACCGAAGAGGAGCAGGGACTGCTGGAAGATAATTTTGGCGATCTTTTAAGCCGGATTGTTATTGAGATGACAGAAGGGGAGCCTGCCAGCCGGGAATATATGACCCGTAAGATGGAAATGGCAAGAAAATGGCAGGGACAGACGGCTGTGGACGATTTTGGTACCGGATATAACAGCGAATCCGTTCTTCTGCATATGCGGCCGGAGATTGTAAAGGTGGATATGAGTCTGGTCAGGCAGATACACAAAGATGCGAAAAGGCAGATGATATTAAAAAATCTCCTTGAGTTTGCTATTAATAACGATATCTGTGTTCTGGCGGAAGGTGTGGAAACGGAAGAGGAGCTGGTATTTTTACTGGATTGCGGCATCTTTTTATTCCAGGGATACTATATCGCCAGACCACAAATCGAGATCCGTCCCCTTGATCCGTACATTGCCGGGAAGATGAAGGCGCTTGCAGGAAAAACCTGATTTTATCGTAAATAATACTGGAATTTAGGGGACGAGTATGGTATAATGCTAAATTGAAGTGTAACGCCCTGTCGGTAAGGCGGTTCACATATATCTCAAGGAGGAACCCATTAATGAGTTTACAAGTGGAAAAATTAGAAAAGAACATGGCAAAATTAACGGTTGAAGTGCCGGCTGAGGAGTTTGAGAAGGCTCTTACCGCAGCTTACAATAAGAATAAGGGCAGATATAACATCCCTGGTTTCAGAAAAGGCAAAGCACCACGTGCCATGGTAGAAAAGATGTATGGAGCAGGTGTCTTATATGAGGACGCTGTCAATGAAGCTCTTGATGCAACATATGGCGATGCTGTAGAAGAAAGCGGACTGGATATCGTTTCCAGACCAGAGATCAGCGTTGTTCAGGTTGAAAAAGGCCAGAACTTAATTTACACTGCTACTGTAGCTGTAAAGCCAGAAGTGACTTTAGGCGAGTATAAAGGAATCGAAGTAACCAAAGCAACTGCTGAAGTTACAGAAGAGGACATTGAAGCAGAGTTAAAGAAAGTACAGGAACAGAACTCCAGACTTGTTACTGTAGAAGACAGAGCTGTGGAAGATGGCGACCAGACAGTCATCGACTTTGAAGGCTTCGTTGACGGAAAACCGTTTGACGGCGGCAAAGGAGAAGATTATCCACTTACCATTGGTTCCCACTCCTTCATTGATACATTTGAAGAGCAGCTGATTGGAAAGAACATTGGAGAAGCATGTGAAGTAAACGTAACTTTCCCAAATGAATATCATTCCACTGAGCTTGCTGGTAAACCGGCTATGTTTAAGGTAACAGTTAAGGAAGTTAAGAGAAAAGAACTTCCAGAGTTAAACGATGAGTTCGCTGGTGAAGTTTCTGAATATGATACATTAGAAGAATACAAAAATGACATTAAGGAAAAAGTTGCTGAAAGAAAACAGAAAGCAGCAGCTACTGAGAATGAAGATCATGTTGTAGAGAAGGTTGTAGAGAACGCAGCTATGGATATTCCTGAGCCGATGATCGACAGCCAGGTAAACAACATGGTGAATGACTATGCAAGAAGAATGCAGAGCCAGGGACTTTCTCTTGACCAGTATATGAAATTTACTGGAATGACGATTGAAACATTAAGAGAGCAGATGAAGCCGCAGGCATTAAAGAGAATTCAGACAAGACTGGTTCTTGAAGCAGTTGCCAAAGCAGAGAACATCGTTGTTTCTGATGAAGCAGTAGAGAAAGAAATTGCAACTATGGCTGAAAGCTACAAGATGGAAGTTTCACAGATTAAAGAATATCTTGGCGAAAACGGCATTGTACAGATGAAAGAAGATCTTGCAGTACAGGAAGCTGTTGATTTCCTGGTAGCAGAAGCGAAATTAGTTTAAGAGTTTTATTCCCGGTAGATTCCAGACATCCTGTCCGGAGTCTATTCGGTTTTGAGTGAGAAAGAACAGACAGGAGGAAGAAAGATGAGTTTAGTACCTTATGTCATTGAATCAACCAGTAAGGGGGAACGCTCTTACGATATTTATTCCAGACTTTTAAAAGAGAGAATTATTTTTCTTGGTGAAGAGGTGTCTGATGTTTCGGCAAGCCTTATTGTGGCACAGCTGTTATTTTTAGAGGCAGAGGATCCCACAAAGGATATCAATCTTTACATTAACAGCCCGGGTGGTTCTGTAACTGCTGGAATGGCAATTTATGATACCATGAACTATATCAAATGCGATGTATCTACTGTCTGCATGGGTATGGCGGCAAGTATGGGAGCATTTCTTTTATCAGGCGGAGCAAAGGGCAAACGTTTTGCACTTCCCAATGCTGAAGTTATGATTCACCAGCCTTCTGGCGGAGCAAAAGGTCAGGCAACTGAAATTCGCATCGTTGCAGAGAATATATTAAAGATTAAGAAGCGTTTAAACGAGATTATGGCAGCAAATACCGGTCAGCCTTACGAAGTGATTGAACGTGATACAGAACGTGACAATTACATGACTGCTGATGAAGCAAAGGCTTATGGACTGATTGATAATATTCTTTACAGTCACGACCGCTAAGA
>SVDS01000040.1:0-18250 GCA_015057715.1 Paenibacillaceae bacterium | reverse complement strand
AACAAGGAAAGTATGAGGTGTGTATATGCCGGTCAGAACAGACGACAAGATCCGATGCTCTTTTTGCGGGAAAACCCAGGATCAGGTAAAGAAACTGATTGCCGGTTCCAATAATGTCTATATTTGTGATGAGTGCATTGATTTGTGCGCAGAGATATTAGAGGAAGAATTTGACGGTCATGATGAAGAGGCGCCTGATTTCAGCAATATTAATCTGATGAAGCCAAAGGAAATGAAAGCTTTTTTAGATGAGTATGTCATTGGGCAGGACGAAGCAAAAAAGGTGTTGTCCGTAGCAGTATATAACCATTATAAGAGAATTACATCCGGCAAAAAACTGGATGTGGATATACAAAAGAGCAATATTCTGATGTTGGGGCCTACCGGTTCCGGTAAAACTTATCTTGCGCAGACTCTGGCTAAGGTTTTAAATGTACCTTTTGCCATTGCAGATGCCACTGCCCTTACAGAAGCCGGTTATGTTGGTGAAGACGTAGAAAACATCCTTTTAAAATTGATCCAGGCAGCTGAGTATGATATCAGCAGAGCAGAATTCGGAATCATTTACATTGATGAGATTGATAAAATTACCAAGAAATCGGAGAATGTGTCAATCACCAGAGATGTTTCCGGTGAAGGTGTTCAGCAGGCTTTGTTAAAGATTCTGGAGGGCACGGTTGCCAGTGTTCCGCCTCAGGGTGGAAGAAAGCATCCACACCAGGAACTTTTACAGATCAATACCACCAACATTTTATTTATCTGCGGCGGAGCGTTTGATGGTCTGGAAAAAATTATTGAACGCCGTTTAAGTGCAGGATCCATTGGTTTTAATGCGGAGATAGTAGATAAGAATAAGACTGATATTGATGATCTCTTAAAGAAAACCCTGCCTCAGGATCTGGTTAAATTCGGGCTGATTCCTGAATTTATCGGACGTGTTCCAATCACTGTATCGTTGGAACTGTTAGATCGGGCAGCTTTGGTTAAGATTTTATCTGAGCCGAAGAACGCACTGATTAAACAATACCAGAAATTATTTGAACTGGACGATGTGAAGCTTGAACTGACCGCTGATGCAGTGGAACGGATCGCAGAGCTGGCTGTAGAAAGAAAAACTGGTGCCAGAGGCTTACGTTCCATTATGGAAAGCGTTATGATGGATTTGATGTATGAGATACCATCAGACAGCAGCATCGGAATCTGCAAAATTACCAAAGAGGTTGTGGATAAAAATGGAGAGCCGGAACTGGTCTATCGGGACACGGCAGTTCCCAGAAAATCACTGGCTCAGAAATTGAGAAAAGATAAGACAGGCGAGATCGCATAGATCCCTGCATGAGTCGGGAAGGTGTTACAGCGAATCAATCTGCTGGAACACCTTTTTGAATGCAAAGGAGAGAACCAAATGGTAGATAAGACAAGTACAATGCCGGTTATTGCCCTGAGAGGTATGACTGTTCTACCCAAAATGATGCTGCACTTTGATATCAGCCGGGAGAAATCCATCGCGGCGGTTGAAAAAGCCATGGTAGGGGATCAGAAGGTATGCCTGGTAACTCAGAGAAATCCGGAAGAAACCGATCCTGGAATAGAAGACTTATATCAGGTAGGAACGGTTGCTTTAATCAAACAGCTGGTGAAGCTGCCTAATAATGTGATTCGTGTCATGGTAGAAGGTCTGGAGCGGACAGAGCTTCTGACTCTTGAAAGTGAAGAACCTCTTCTTGTAGGTGAAATTGAAGAGCTTCAGGTGCCGCTGGATATATTAGATCCGGTTACCATACAGGCAATGGCTGAAATTGTGAAAGAAAAGCTGGAAGCCTATGGCAAAGAAAATCAAAGGATTGCTAAGGAAGTAGTCCCTGGATTGCTGGTTATTCCGGATTTGGGGGAACTTCTGGATCAGGTTGCAGTTCAGCTATCCTGGGATTACCGTCTTCGCCAGCAGGTACTTGAAAGTGTACTTCTGGAAGAACGGTATGCTCTGGTTATGAAACACCTGATTACTGAAATTGAAGTGACTAAGGTGAAAAAAGAATTACAGTCCCATGTGAAGGAACGGATAGACAAAAATCAGAAGGATTACATTTTAAGAGAGCAGATGAAGGTGATCCGGGAAGAGCTGGGAGAAGATAATCCGCTTTCAGACAGTGATGAATATGCCAAACGTCTGAAAGCATTAAAAGCAGACAAAGAAATAAAAGAAAAAATTCAAAAAGAGATCGACCGCTTTAAATCCATGCCAGGAGGAAGTCAGGAAGCCAATGTTGTCCGGATGTATCTGGATACAGTTCTTGATTTTCCATGGAAGAAGACGTCAAAGGATAACAACAACATCATTCACGCACAGCAGGTACTGGATGAAGATCATTATGGCCTTGAAAAAGTAAAAGAACGGATTCTGGAATATTTAGCTGTCCGGATTCTTACAAAAAAAGGAACCAGCCCAATTTTATGCCTGGTTGGACCTCCTGGAACAGGAAAAACTTCCATTGCAAGATCTGTGGCAAAAGCACTGAATAAAGAATATGTAAGAATCAGTCTGGGAGGTATCCGGGATGAGGCAGAGATCAGAGGACATAGAAAAACATACGTTGGCGCTATGCCTGGCAGAATTGCAGAGGCTGTCAAACAGGCAGGTGTAAACAACCCGCTGATGCTGCTTGATGAAATTGACAAGGTCAGCAGTGACTATAAAGGAGATACATCTTCCGCACTGTTAGAGGTGCTTGACAGTGAACAGAATGTAAAATTCAGGGATCATTATATTGAACTTCCCATTGATTTATCCAATGTTCTCTTTTTTGCAACTGCCAATACCATAACAACCATTCCCGGCCCTCTTCTTGACCGAATGGAAGTGATTGAAATAAACAGTTATACGGAGAATGAAAAATTCCATATTGCCAAAAACTATCTGGTGAAAAAGCAGCAGGAACGAAATGGCCTTACAGGAAAGCCAGTTACCATTTCGGATCAGGCGATTGAAAAGATCATACACAATTATACCAGAGAAGCCGGAGTCAGAAACTTAGAGCGACGGATCAGTTCTGTTTTCAGAAAGGCAGCCAGAGAATTTCTGGAAGACAAAAGCCGTGTCATCGAGGTGACAGAGTGTCAACTGGAAAAGTACTTAGGGAAAGAAAAAGTATCCTATAACAACGTTAACGAGGAAGACCAGGTAGGAATTGTGAGAGGTCTGGCATGGACTAGTGTTGGCGGAGATACTCTGCAGATTGAAGTAAATGTAATGCCTGGCAAAGGCACCCTTCAGACCACAGGACAAATGGGAGACGTTATGAAGGAATCGGCACAGACTGCATTAAGCTATGTCAGGTCAGTAGGGCCGGAATATAACGTACCCGATGATTATTTTGAGAAACACGATATTCATCTTCATATCCCGGAAGGAGCAGTTCCAAAGGATGGCCCCTCAGCAGGAATTACCATGGCAACTGCCATGCTTTCTGCAGCTATCAACAGGAAGGTATGTGCAACCGTTGCCATGACAGGAGAGATAACCTTAAGAGGCCGGGTTCTTCCCATCGGAGGCTTAAAGGAGAAAATTCTTGCCGCACGTATGGCACATGTGAAAAAAGTTCTGGTACCGGATAAAAACCGGCCGGATATTGCAGAATTATCAGAAGAGATTACAGAAGGCCTTACAATTGTATTTGTAAAGGAAATGCCAGAAGTATTAAAAGAGGCTTTCGCCCAGGAATAGAAAGGAAATTACATGATTATTAAAACCGTAGAACTGGAGACTGTATGCGGAATTACCAGCAAGCTTCCGGAGAACACAAAACCGGAATTTGCATTTGCAGGTAAGTCAAACGTGGGCAAATCCTCTCTCATCAATGCACTTATGATCCGGAAGTCCTTTGCAAGAACTTCATCCTCTCCAGGTAAAACACAGACCATTAATTTTTATAATATTAATGACTCACTGTATTATGTGGATCTTCCCGGATACGGTTATGCAAAAGTATCCGTAGAAGTAAAAGCAAAATGGGGAAAGATGATTGAAAATTATCTTCACAATTCGCCTATGCTGAAATGTGTATTTTTACTGATTGATATCCGTCATGAACCATCAGACAATGATAAAACCATGTACGACTGGATCGTTAGTAATGGGTATCAGCCGGTTATTATTGCCACCAAGCTGGATAAGCTGAAACGAAGCCAGGTTGCAAAGGCATTAAAAGTAGTGCGGACCGGACTGGGAATCGGAGCGGATGTGACAGTAATTCCGTTTTCAGCTGAGACAAAACAGGGCAGAGAAGAAATCTGGAATTTGATCGATGAATCTGTAAATAGTCTTGACAAGGAGTAAAAATCTTTTTATAATGAACCTATTTATTACATAGAGTTCATTATGGTAGAAAGAGGAGAAAACAGTTATGAAAAAAACTATGAAGAAAATTGTATCAACTCTCATGGCAGCAGCTCTGGCAGCGGCAGCATTGACTGCCTGTGGAGGCGGTAACTCCACAGCGGGCAATTCCGGCACAGGAAAAGAAGCAGGAGACAAAAAGGTATTAAAAGTTGCCATGGAGTGTAGCTATGCTCCTTACAACTGGACTCAGCCAACCGATGCAAACGGAGCAGTGAAGATCTCTGGAAGCTCTGATTATGCATATGGTTATGATGTGATGATGGCGAAAAAAATTGCGGACGAGCTGGGCTATAACCTGGAGATTGTAAAGCTGGACTGGGATTCTTTAGTACCTGCTGTTCAATCCGGTAAGGTTGATTGTGTCATCGCAGGACAATCTGTTACTGCAGAGCGTATGCAGTCCGTTGATTTCACAAATCCATATTATTTTGCAACCATCGTAGCTTTAGTAAAAGCCGGCGGTAAGTATGAGAATGCAAAGAGTGTTGCTGACTTAAAGGGTGCAGTTGCTACATCCCAGTTAAACACCATCTGGTATGATAACTGTCTTCCACAGATTCCCGACGCAGATATTCAGCCAGCTCAGGAATCCGCTCCTGCCATGCTTGTTTCTTTAAGTTCTGGAAGATGTGACGTGGTTGTAACCGATAAGCCAACTGGTCAGGCAGCTTTAATTGCATATCCTGATTTCAAACTTCTTGATTTCACCGGTACAGACGGTCAGTTCGAAGTTTCTGATGAGGACATTAATATTGGCGTCTCTGTTAAAAAAGGCAATGCTGAATTAAAAGATGCAATTAACGGTGTACTTGGCAAGATGACCAAGGATGATTTTAACAAGATGATGGAAGAGGCAATCAAAGTACAGCCGCTTTCAAAATAATAATAAGATGAATCGGAGCTTGCAGGCACGGGATGGGAGTTTTTCCGTGCCCCTTGTTCTGTTTTAACCAAGCTGTGAAAGGGAGAGGGTAATATATGTCTTTGCCGTCAGATTTTTTTGGAAGAATGGTATTTATTCTGCAAAATTATGGTCCGTCCTTCTTAGCAGGGGCTGGCAAGACAATGGCGATTGCCATTGTAGGCACATTGATCGGTTGTTTAATCGGATTTGCAGTAGGAATTATTCAGACCACTCCGGAATCAAAGCAGGATAATCTGTTTAAAAAGATACTGATTAAAGGAATTAAATTTATTTTAAATGTTTATGTAGAGGTTTTCCGCGGAACCCCCATGATGGTTCAGGCCATGTTTATTTTCTATGGTTCTTCCGCACTTTTTGGAATTAATATGTCCATTGTATTTGCCTCCTATTTTATAGTCTCAATCAACACAGGAGCCTATATGGCAGAAACGGTCAGAGGTGGAATTCTTTCCATCGATCCGGGTCAGACAGAAGGAGCAAAAGCCATTGGTATGACCCATTACCAGACCATGTTAACTGTTATCATGCCACAGGCACTTCGTAATATTATGCCGCAGATTGGCAACAACTTAATTATTAATATTAAGGATACCTGTGTACTTTCTGTTATCGGAGTCGTAGAATTGTTTTATGCGACAAAGGGTGTGGCAGGAGCTTACTATACGTATTTTGAAGCATTTACCATCACCATGATCATTTACTTTGTCCTGACCTTTACCTGTTCCAGAATTCTCCGGCACTGGGAGAAAAAGATGGATGGACCGGACAGCTACGATCTTGCTACAACAGATACCTTAGCCTATACCAGTGGAATGGTGAAATTTCCGGACCCGAAAGAGAAGGAGGATAAATAAATGGCTGAAAGCAATGTGTTAAAGATCCGTCATTTAAGCAAGACATTTGGAACCAATGTAGTATTAAGAGATATTGATTTCAATGTAAATGCCAAAGATGTGACCTGTATCATCGGAGCATCCGGCTCAGGTAAATCCACTCTTTTGCGCTGTATCAATCTTTTGGAAACTCCCACTACCGGTGAGATTTTATATCATGATGTGGATATTACAGACAGAAAGATGAATGTTCCCGAATACCGCACCCGAGTTGGTATGGTGTTTCAGAATTTTAATCTCTTTAATAATATGACTGTACTGGAAAACTGTATGGTTGGCCAGGTGAAGGTTTTAAAGAAAGATAAGGAAGAAGCCAGAAAGAAAGCCATGATGTTTTTAGAGAAAGTTGGAATGGCGCCTTATATCAATGCCAAGCCAAGACAGCTTTCAGGTGGCCAGAAGCAGAGGGTAGCCATTGCAAGAGCACTTGCCATGGAACCGGAAGTTCTTCTTTTTGACGAACCCACTTCCGCCCTGGATCCCCAGATGGTTGGAGAAGTTCTTGCAGTTATGAGAACACTTGCAAAGGAAGGACTCACCATGATCATCGTAACCCATGAGATGGCGTTTGCAAGAGATGTGTCCAACCATGTGGTTTATATGGCGGGTGGTGTGATTGAAGAAGAGGGAGCACCAGCTGATATATTTGGTAATCCTCAGAAAAACTCAACAAAGGAATTTTTAACCCGTTTTATGCAGGGTTAGAAGCAGACGGAGCTGTCGCAAAATAACTGAATAATCAGTTGTGGAGCAGGCTCCTTTTTGATATACTGTTAATAAAAAAACGGTTAACGAAAGAGGGGGACTTATGAAAATTGTTTTTATGGAAACAGATACTTTGGGAGATGATGTGGATTATACACCGTTTTATAATCTGGGAGAAGTGGTAAAGTATAATCTATCAGAACCAGAATATAACCAGGAGAGGGTAACGGATGCAGATGTAATTGTGGTAAATAAGATTCCCATGAATGAGGAAACACTCCGATATGCCAAGGATGTAAAACTGATCTGCCTGACCGCTACCGGAACCAATACCGTTGACTTTGATTATGTAAAAAAAAGGAACATTGCAGTCACCAATGTAAAAGGATATTCCACCCAGTCTGTGATACAGCACACCTTTGCATTGTTGTTTTATGTATACGAAAAGCTTTCCTATTATGATCAGTTTGTGAAGTCAGGAGAGTACGCGACCAGTGATATATTCAGCAATTTTGATATAAAATTCAACGAACTTTACGGGAAAACCTGGGGGATTATCGGACTTGGGGAGATTGGAAGAGGGGTTGCGAAGGTGGCAGAAGCCTTTGGCTGCCGTGTAATCTATTATTCCACTTCTGGTAATAATAGTAATTCTCTCTGGGAGCGGGTTGAATTTGATACTTTATTAAACCAGTCAGATATCATATCCATACATGCCCCCTTAAATTCTGCTACAGAATATTTAATTGATGAAGATGCATTAAAGAAGATGAAAAAAACTGCTGTACTTCTGAATCTGGGCAGGGGAAATATCATAAGAGAAGAAGCGCTTTTAGAAGCTTTGGAAACAGGAGAAATCGCAGGAGCAGGACTGGATGTAATCAGTGCAGAACCTATGCTGCCGGATAATCCCCTTCTTAAGATCAAAGACAGTACAAAACTGATCATTACTCCCCACATCGCCTGGGCTACGGTTGAGGCCAGAAGAAGGTGTCTTTATGAAGTGTATGAAAACATCGTCTCTTACCTTCGGGGTGAGGAAAGAAATCGAATAAAGTAAAAAGGGGCGGCTGATGACAGCCGCCTTATGTGATCAGTCCTTTCATTCTTTACGGGAAAAAATATCGCGTATCTTGATCCGTAAGAATGTACGAAGCACTTCGGCTCCCAGCACCAGGATCAGAATCGGCAGAAAAACAGTGAGAAACAACTTGGCTTTTAGCCGGAACATCTTCTTTTTGTGCTGTGATTTCAAAGTCTGATAATGGTCTGTTATAGAAGAATACCATGCTTTTTTTACCGGAACTTTTTTCAAACGAATTCCCCCTTACTCCTATCTGATGACAGGATATCTAAGATCCGCTCATCAATGATTTCATGGCAAATGCATAGATTTCCTGACTTTTTAACTTCCAGTGGTCACACATGATTTCTGCCTGATCTTTATCCGGAACAGATAGTTCCAGATTAATCAGACAGTTCTTACCTTCCCTTACTTCGCAGTGAACAATGTAATCCTGGGTTGTGGATTTATAGTAATCTGCTGTTACACCAACTTCGTTGCGGAGACGGAACTTGTTTTCTTTTAAATATTCATCCATGTCATGGACAATGGCCGGTGATATCTTATTGCCAAAGAAGGAAAGGGTCTCTTCCCCTTCTCTGGTAATGTCATACCGGCTGCTGTTGTGATTGGTCTCCACATGCAGCAGTCTTGCCTCTAACAGTTCATTCAATGCCTGATTCAACGTAAAATATGTGGTATACTCATGCTCCAGAAAAAAGTTAGATAATTGTGCACTGGTCAGGGGAAAGTTTACCTGCTTCAGCATGTATAGAATCATCAGCTTATATAGTGTCATAGGTTCTGAGAGCATCGGATAACCTCCATCTTTCTATTACCGGATATGGTCTTTTACCGCCCGGCTGACAATATCTGCCACACGGGGATCAAAAGCCTCAGGCAGGATATTGTCTTCATTTATTTCCGAAGGCGCTACCAGACCGGCAATGGCCTCAGCAGCAGCAAGCTTCATCTCTTCTGTAATAGCAGCAGCTCTTCCCTCCAGTGCACCTTTAAAAATACCTGGGAAAACTACCACGTTATTTACCTGATTGGGGAAATCAGATCTTCCCGTACCAACAACTCTGGCGCCAGCCTTTTTTGCCAGATCCGGCATGATTTCAGGTACCGGGTTTGCCATGGCAAAAAGAATGGAATCAGAATTCATGGAAGAGACCATCTCTTCTGTTACAATTCCAGGAGCTGATACTCCGACAAAAATATCGGCACCCTTCATGGCATCAGCCAGGTTTCCTGTCTGACCTTCCAGGTTGGTGCAATCCATCATCTTTTCCTGCATCCAGTTTAAACCTTCCATTCCTTTAAAAAGGATACCGGCCCGGTCGCAAAGGACGATATGCAAAAATCCGTAAGACAGCAGAAGTCTGGTAATAGCGATACCGGCAGAGCCTGCGCCGTTTACCACTACGCGGCAGTCTTCTTTCTTTTTGCCTGTTACTTTCAGGGCATTGATCACTCCGGCAAGAACTACAATGGCAGTCCCGTGCTGGTCGTCGTGAAAGACTGGAATGGGAAGCAGTTTCTTTAACCGCTCTTCAATCTCAAAGCATCTTGGCGCTGAAATGTCCTCCAGATTAATTCCGCCAAAAGCAGGAGCAATGGCAACGACGGTTTTAATAATCTCTTCAGTATCCTGTGTGTCTAAACAGATAGGAATGGCATTGACTCCTCCGAATTCTTTAAATAATACGGCTTTGCCTTCCATAACCGGCATGGCTGCAAGTGGTCCGATATTACCAAGTCCTAAAACAGCGCTGCCATCGGATACAACAGCAATGGTGTTGGACTTTATGGTATATAGATAGGCGGCTTCCGGATTGCCCGCGATTACCTTACAGGGCTCCGCTACTCCGGGGGTGTAGGCAAGGGCTAAATCTTCCCTGCTTTTTACTGCTGCTTTGGAAGTAATTTCCAGCTTTCCGCCCCATTTTTCATGAAGCAATAATGCTTTCTCGTTGGTTGTCATAATGAGTTTGTCCTTTTTTCAACAGTTTTTATTTATCATACCAATTTTAGGGTTTTAAATCAATAGAAAATATGTTAGAATATAGAGTAATTCAAATGAAGCAAATGAAAAACAAAGGAAATTGAAGATACAGGTGGTACTATGAGAGAACGAATCAACAGGCTGGCAAAGGGCATCATTGATTCAGAAATTCCAAAGATAAAGGTTACCCCATCGGGAATTGATGATGTGGTGCGTTCGGGCGGAGCCACGAGGCGGGAACTTGTCGTTACCAGTGAGAATAACCTGCATATAAAAGGGCTTGCCTATTCCTCTGATTACCGCGTTCGTATGATAAGCGGGTCGTTTGGAGGTACATACAACCATCTGGTCTATGAGATTAACAGCAGTTTCATGGAAGATGGGGACGTAATTAAGGGATCTTTTTATCTGGTTACCAATGGCGGCGAGAAGGAAGTCCCTTATTCGTTTCGGGTGGAGCTTGGCACGTCAGGGAAAGCACTGAGTGATTTAACGACAGCAGAGAATTTTGCAGATACTGCAAAAAAAGATATGGATACGGCTCTTCGCTTGTTTGAGTACCGCGATTTTGTTACGGCCCCGTTTATGAAAGACCTTCATGTAAGAGCGATTTATGACGGATTAAAGGGCCGGCCTGACAGAAGAAAGGAACTGGAAGAGTTTCTTGTTGCGTTAAAGGTAAAAAAACCGGTTGAACTATCGGTGGATACCGCAGAACGCAGATATGGACAACTAGAGGATGTTGTTAAGGACTGGGTTGAGTTAAGGCGAAGCAGCTGGGGCTATATCAATCTGGAAGTGACGACAGAATGTGATTTTATAGAGCTGCCAAAGAAGACCATTGGCGAGCAGGATTTTGAAGATGACAGATATGAGCTGCCCTTTCTTGTGCACCCGGATCGTATGCATCAGGGAGAAAATTATGGCAGAATTCAGATAAACGGAGTGGAAGAGTGTTTTTTGATACCAGTAACATCGGTATGTAACCCCGGGGGAGGAATATCGGCGGAGGACGCCTTTGCAAAAGAGGCATTCGGCCGATTTTTGCGGCTCCGCCTGGAAGCAGAGACAGGAAAAGAACCGGCTGATTCCCTGTGCAAAGAGATGGAGAAGGCACTGGATGAAATCGAACTGATGAAGGGAGAGTCAGGCCTTATTAAACTGCTTCGTGCGCAGTGCCGTCTGTTTGCAGGAGAGAAATCGGAAGCTGCCCTTTTCCTCGATGAAAGCCGGGATGAGATTCTTTCACAGAGACAGGAAAAGAAAGAGATTTACTGTTATTACCAGTATTTAAGACTTGAGATCCAGCCCGATGAATACCAGAGAGAATCTTTAGTCCGTCTGATGAAGAAATATATGGAAGAAGATCAGCATCTGTTTTATCTGTTTGGACTTCTTACAAAATCAGACAGCCGGCTGCTTGAGAATCCTCCGGCGTTACTGGCTATCCTCAAGCGTCAATATGAAGCAGGGGTAAGAAGCCCCTTTTTCTATGTGTGGGGATGCCGTGTTTTAAACAGCGCTCCGGATCTGATGCGTGCCATTGGTCCCATGGAGCTCCAGATCCTGTTTTCCTCTGCAGGAAAAGGGATAATAGAGAAAGGTCTGATTACGCAGATCTGCAGGCTCACTCTCACAGCCAAGCATTATAACCGGCTGCATTACCGGATGCTTTGCAGACTGTACAAAGAGACATCCGAAAAAGAGGTGTTAGAAGCCATCTGTTCCCTGCTAATCAAAGGGGAGTGCCGTAACTTGGAGGCCTTTTCCTGGTATGAAAAGGGAATCAGGGCGGGAATCAGCCTGACCAGGCTTTATGAATACTATATTTATGCATTGCCAAAGAACTACTGCTATCTGCTTCCCAAGGAAGTGCTTCTTTATTTTTCCTATGGTGGAAGCGAACTGGATCTTTATAGCAGAAGTGTTTTATATAAGAATGTTCTCGTATATTTAGAGCCAGTTGATCCTCTTTATCAGGCTTATGAACGGGTCATTGAAAAGTTTGCTACAGAGCAGCTTTTTGAATCCAGAATTGATAATTACCTGGCTGCCATCTATGAGCGTATTTTATTAAAGGAAGTAGTGGATTTATCCATGGCAAAAGTGCTTCCTTCTATTCTGCGCTCTTACCGTGTGGAATGCAGCAATAAAAAAATGAAATATGTAATTGTCTGCTATGAAGAGATGACACAGGAAGATGCATTTCTTTTAAATGACGGAGTTGCCTATGTACCCCTGTTTTCCGAACACAGTATTCTGCTTTTCCAGGATGCCTATGGAAACCGGTACGCCAATATTTCATATAAGAAAGATCCGGTGATGGAACGGACCGAGCTGGAAGAACGGTGCTTTGAACTGTATCCGGAGCATTCCATGCTTCGGCTTCGTGTTTGTGATCAGATTCTGGCTGATGGAGCGAAAGATGCAAAAGAGGTTCAGATTCTGGAAAGCACACTGGAAGATCCCAATCTGCGCCCGTTTTACCAGAAGCTGCTGCTCTCAAGAGTCATTGAATATTATCAAAAGCAGTCAGAAACTGCGCCGGAACAGGGAGAGGGAGCGGGATACTTATTAAAGCTTGATAAAAAGGTACTTACCAGGCAGGAACGGGCCGGAGTCTGTGATACGCTGATCCGCAACAATTATATGGAAGAAGCTTACAAAATGATCCGGGATTTCGGCGCGGAAGGGATCAGTTTAAAACAGCTTCATAAGCTATGCACGGAGATGATTCTTAAGAATCTCTTCCGTGAGGATGGGCTTTTACTCCATCTGGCATATACTGCTTTTTTAGAAGAGGAGAACGACAGTGTTCTTCTGGATTACCTGTGTGAACATTATAATGGTCTCAGCAGCCAGATGTACCGGATTCTGCTGCAGGGAGTCTCTCTTCATGTGGAGACCTATGACTTAGAAGAGCGTCTTTCCGCACAGATGATGTTCAGCGGAGACACCTTAAGACTGGATAAGGTTTTTCATCTGTACCAAAGCAGAAAAGAGCCAGGTGAGAGCATTGTAAAAGCATATTTTACCATAAAGTGCACCGACTATTTTATGAATGAGAAAGAGCCGGAAGAGTGGGTATTTTCGTATCTGGAAGGGATCATACAGACGGCGGCTCAGAAAGGCCGTTTTCCAACCATCTATTTACTGGCTCTGACCAGATATTATTCCCAGCTGCCGGCTATTGATGACGAGCAGAAAGAACTGCTAAAAAGCATGGTATCCCTTTTGCTGGAAGAACGTCTGGTATTTCCATATTATAAAAAACTGGCAAAATATATGACCATGCCAGAGGATATCATGGATAAGGCCATGATTTCCCACTGTGCAGAGCGGGATTCTAAAATTGAACTTGAGATCAGGATTCTTCCTGATGAAGAAGAATATCACAGTGAGGATATTACCCGTATGTATCAGGGCGTTTTCGTAAAACAGAAGATTCTGTTTGAAGGCGAAATCATGGAATACCGGGTAAAAGAACTGGTTGATGAGGAATGGGTATTAAAGGAAGAGGGAAGCGTCAGCTGCGAGGCAGGCGTGACACCGGAAGATTCGGACAGCAGATATGCCTGCTTAAACGAAATGAGCCTGTCTCTTAATTTGAAAGACGAGACCGGGCTTAAAAAACGGATGCAGGAGTATTTAAAGAAGAATGCTGCTGCAGAAGAAATATTTTCACTGATGTAAGATAAGGGGATGTCAATGGACGGACTGATAATAGGGCTTGATCTGTGTGATGCCTATACCCGGATATGCTGCCATGACAGAGAAAAATCATGGAGTATTCCTACGGTTATCTGTAAGAAAAAGGATGAGGAAGCCTGGTACATAGGGGAAGAAGCATATGCTTATACTCTTGTAGGTGAAGGCATCATTGTAGACAAGCTGATAAAGATGGTAAGAAAAGACGGTACTGCAACACTTGGCGGTACAAAATATGAAGGTCTTGACTTACTCAAGCTATTTTTGAAAAAAATAATAAAGCTCCCTATGGAAGAATTCTTCTGTGAGGAGATTAAACAGCTGGTAATAACCATGCAGAAAGTGGACACAAAACTGATGGATGCGCTGATGTATTGTGCGGACTCCCTTGGGATAGACCGGGAGAAGGTTCATATTATCAGCCATACGGAAAGTTTTGTTTACTATGTCCTGAGCCAGAAAAAAGAAGTCTGGGGCAATCAGGTGGGCGTATTTGATTTGTCGGAAGACTCCTTTCATTATCATGAGCTTAAGGTCCAGAGAGGACTTCGGAAAATGATGGTGATTGCAGAGCATGAGGCTTTGGAAGAAAGCTTTAATCTGGATATATTAGATACCCCTTCCGGCGGAAAGCTTGCTGATAAAATCTTAAGCTCCTGTGCAGACCGGCTTCTGCAAAAGAAACTCTTTTCATCTGTATTTTTAACAGGGAAAGGGTTTGAACGCCATGACTGGGCAAAAGATTCCATGAAAGTACTCTGCTCCAGAAAAAAGGTTTATATGGAGCCGGAGCTGTTTGCCAGAGGAGCTGCTTTTAAAGGTATGGATTATCTGCAGGATAACACCGCCTATCCGTTTATCTGTATCTGTGACGGCCACCTACATTCTACGGTTTCCTTACGTGTACTTCATAAGGAACGGGAGAGTCAGCTGGTAGTAGCGGCAGCAGGCGACAACTGGTATGAGGCAAAAAGCAGTGTTGATTTAATCGTAGATAAACAGGATTATGTGGAGTTTATGGTAACGCCCATGGATCCCAAGCAAAAGAGGCTGGTAAAGATACCGCTGGAGGGATTTCCCAACCGCCCTGACCGGACAACCAGACTGGGAATCAGTTTTGGCTTTTTGGATGAGAAAACCATGGCGGTGGTATTAAAGGATAAGGGATTTGGAGAATTGTTTCCTGCTACCGATACGGTGATCAGGCAGGAGGTTATGATATGAGCCTGATTTTGTGCCGGCAGGAACCGGTAAAACGGCCTTTTTATTTTGAATATCTGGGAGTGCGTATTTTTTCTTCCCAGGAACTTTGTTATGTGATTTATAATCATCCCCTGCTTGTACTGGATGGCTTTGTGGATGAAAGCCTGCTGGAGTTTATCCGGGAAGATCTGGATATGGGTTTTTTTGCGGCAAAGCTGGAAAAATGGCAGAAGAGCGGAGAAGAGGAAGATGAGCTTCTGGCGATGATCCTTCACGAATGTGATTATTACAGCGCGGTGGAAGTGGGACGGTTTCGTCAGCAGCTGGCTGCATTTCGCAGACTGCCCCAGTCTGAACTGTTAAAGCAAAAGGCGGATTTCCTTTTTCAGAAGAGTCAATACGGCAAGGCAGTGTCTATCTATCTAAGAATTCTAGATATGGCAAGAGCGGAACGGGGCAGTGACAGTTTTACCGCAAAAGTTTATAACAATTTAGGCGCGGCCTATGCCCGCCTGTTTCTGATGGATAAAGCATGCAGAGCCTATGAAAAATCATATGACCTGGTTAACAATGAGGAAGTATTAAAAAAGATCTGCCACTTAAGCCAGTGGAACTTGTCTGTAACCCCAGGAGAACGTTTTATGTCTTTGATGACGGAAGAATTAAAGGAAGTATGCAAAGAAGAACGAGCGGTGGCAAACGAAAACGCGGGGAAGGCAAAAAGCCTGCTTGAACTGGAAAACTTATTCCAGAAAGATCCCATCAAGCGTTTCCAGGGAGCAGGTGAACTGGTTTCCAGGTGGAAGAAGGAATACCGTAATATTATGTCTTGACAAAACGGCAAAAAACTTCTATCATATACTAGATAACAGGAAAAGGTATTGATGAAGAGGAGTACGCACATAACCCTGAAAGAGAAAACCGTTCACTGGCTGAAAGACGGTTAAGGTAGTGTTTGCGGAAGGTAGCTTCGGAACTGGAAAGCTGAAGTTTTAAGATTCAGTAAGCTTTCACGCGTGGCCCCGTTAAAGGCCGTAAAGATATGGCAGAATCTGCCATAATAAAGGTGGTACCGCGTTTATACGCCCTTTGTGTCTTCGGATGCAGAGGGCTTTTTGTTTTCCCAAATAACGAGCTGACAAAAGGAGTAGATTATGAAAGAGTTGGAAAAAACCTATGATCCGTCAGGGATTGAAGGCAAACTTTATCAGAAATGGCTGGACAAAAAGTATTTCCATGCCAAACCAAATAAGGATAAGAAACCATTTACCATTGTGATGCCCCCACCCAATATTACGGGTCATCTTCATATGGGACATGCCCTTGATAATACCATGCAGGATATTCTGATCCGCTATAAGAGGATGCAGGGCTTTGAGGCCTTATGGCAGCCGGGAACGGATCATGCAGCCATTGCCACAGAAGTAAAAGTAATTGAAAGCTTAAGAGCCCAGGGAATTGAGAAAGCAGATTTGGGACGGGATGGCTTTTTAGAAAAATGCTGGGACTGGAGAAAAGATTACGGAAGCAGGATTATTAACCAGCTTCACAAGATGGGATCTTCCGCTGACTGGGACAGAGAGCGTTTTACCATGGATGAAGGATGTTCCGAAGCGGTCCAGGAAGTTTTCATTCGGCTGCACAAAAAAGGTTTTATCTATAAGGGTTCCAGAATTGTAAACTGGTGTCCCGTGTGCCAGACTTCTATTTCTGATGCAGAGGTAGAGCATGAAGACCAGAATGGCTTTTTCTGGCATATCAACTATCCCATTGCCGGTGAAGAAGGCAGATTCGTAGAAATTGCAACCACCAGACCGGAAACCCTCTTAGGCGATACGGCAGTGGCAGTCAATCCGGATGATGAGCGTTATCAGGATATCATCGGTAAGATGTTAACACTTCCCCTCACTGGAAGAGAGATTCCAGTCATTGCAGATTCCTATGTTGACAAAGAATTTGGTACCGGATGCGTTAAGATCACTCCAGCTCATGACCCCAACGACTTTGAAGTGGGAAGAAGACATCAGCTGCCTGAACTGACAATTATGAACGATGATGCTACCATATCTCTTGCAGGAAGCAAGTATGACGGTATGGATCGCTATGTAGCCAGAAAGGCAATTGTAAAGGACCTGGAGGAGCTGGGACTTTTGGTTAAGGTAGTTCCCCATGCCCATGCAGTTGGTACCCATGACCGCTGTAAGACTACAGTAGAGCCAATGGTAAAACAGCAGTGGTTCGTAAAGATGGAAGAGATGGCGAAACCGGCAATCGAAGCATTGAAAACCGGCAAGCTGAAATTCGTTCCGGAACGTTTTGATAAGATCTATCTTCACTGGCTGGAGAATATCCGTGACTGGTGTATTTCCAGACAGCTTTGGTGGGGTCACAGAATTCCGGCATTTTATTGTGATGAGTGTCATGAGATTATTGTTTCCAAGGATTCACCTGATGGTTGTCCAAAGTGCGGAGGCACTCACTTTACACAGGATGAAGATACCCTTGATACCTGGTTTTCCTCAGCACTCTGGCCATTCTCAACCCTTGGCTGGCCCGACAATACAGAGGATTTAAAATATTTTTATCCTACCAGCGTTCTTGTAACCGGCTATGATATTATTTTCTTCTGGGTAATCCGTATGGTATTCTCCGGAATTGAGCAGACAGGGGAGCTTCCGTTCCACACCGTTCTGATTCATGGACTGGTAAGAGATTCCGAGGGAAGAAAAATGAGTAAATCCTTAGGAAATGGAATTGATCCTCTTGAGGTCATTGATAAATACGGCGCAGACGCTCTCAGAATGACGCTGATTACCGGAAATGCACCTGGAAACGATATGCGTTTTTACTGGGAGCGGGTAGAGGCAAGCAGAAACTTTGCCAATAAAGTCTGGAATGCTTCCCGTTTTATCATGATGAATATTGAAAAAGCTCCTGATGCAAAGGCAGAACTTTCTGAGCTTACCATGGCGGATAAATGGATCTTGTCAAAAGCCAATACCCTTGCCAGAGATGTGACAGAAAATCTGGATAAATACGAGCTTGGAATTGCTCTTTCCAAAGTTTATGATTTTATCTGGGAAGAATTCTGTGACTGGTATATTGAAATGGTGAAACCAAGGCTGTGGAATGAAGAAGATACCACAAAGAATGCTGCTGTATGGACCTTAAAAACGGTTTTAATTAACTCCTTAAAACTCCTTCACCCCTACATGCCGTTTTTGACGGAAGAGATTTTCTGTAATCTCCAGGAGGAAGAAGAGTCAATCATGATTTCAAACTGGCCGGAATACAGGGAAGATTATGCATTTGAAGCGGAAGAGCTGGCGGTAGAAACCATTAAGGA
>SVDS01000039.1 GCA_015057715.1 Paenibacillaceae bacterium | reverse complement strand
ACCTGAGAGGTATAAGGTGCTGCCCCTTTGGCAATCCGCTCATAAAATTTTTCAAACGGGATACTCTCCCCCAAATCATCCGGATAAGTTACCCCATCTATTGTGTAATGAAAACAGACATATGGAATATTGCGGCTTTCAAAAAATTCCTTTTTCATGTCTGCTGTGGAACAACAGGTTAAAACAAAATTTCCCATACCCGTACACCTCCTGCCTGAAACGGCTTTTTTTATAGTGTTTTTCCCTGGACCGGAATTTTAACCAGAAATTCCGTTCCAACATCAATCGTTGATTCCACCGTAATGGTGCCATGATAAAAGTTTACAATATGCTTTACAATGGAAAGGCCAAGACCGGTTCCGCCCTGTTTTTTACTTCTCCCCTTATCAACCCGGTAGAACCGTTCAAATATACGCCCTAACGATTCTTTTGGAATCCCCATCCCATTATCTTTTACCCGGATTATCACATTGCGGTCTTCCTCCCGAACTGTGATCCATACCTCTCCGCCTGGTTTATTATATTTTACCGCATTGCTGACCAGATTGCCAATTAATTCCTTCATCTGCTGGCCGTTGGCATGGATACAGACCGGCTTACAGTCCATATGAAGAAGAACTTCGTGGGAAGCTGCAAGGGGTTCTAAGGATTCGATGATATCCTCCACCAGTATGGAAAGGCGTACATCGCTTTTTAAAACCTCTGCCTCTTTTGTCTCCAGACGGGATATCATAAGAATATCATTAATCAGGTTATTCATATTTCCCGCTTCTTTTTTAATGCGCTTTATAAAATCTGACTTTTGGGCTTCATCCTGTATAATCCCGCTTTCCAAAAGTTCTGCATAGCCCTGTACTGATGTAATGGGAGTTTTTAATTCATGAGAAGCATTGCTGAAAAATTCCTGGCGGATCTGCTTTTCCCGTTCAATCTGATTCAGATAATCTTTTACATTCTTTGACATCCTGGTGGTGGTTTCTGCAATGATATTAATTTCCGGATACTGATATCGTTCAAAAGAAAGATCTGTATAATCGCCGTTTACCTTTAACATTTCCTGGGAAATTTCTTTAAGAGGCCGGGTGATTGACTCAGCGAAACTGTCTGCTGAAAAAGCGGAATACATGATTGCAGCCAGAAAGCTAAGCCATACCGCCGGGAGCAGAAGTATTAAATTTTCTTTCATACCGGTATAGGGAATTGCCATTCGCAGAATATAATCGGATTTGGAAGAGCGTATGGCAACATAAAGCATACTCTCCTTAAGGGTCTTTGAATAACGTCTGGCAGTTCCTGTCCCACCCGCCAGTGCTTCCTTCACCTCTTCCCTGTCTCCGTGATTATCCAAAGAAGCGACCGGTACTTCTCCAGTATCGGCCGCTACGGTTCCATCAAGGCTAATGACGGTGAAACGGCTACGGTTTTCACTTAATGTTGGCTTTAGGTCTCCGATTTCCTTTTCTAAATCTCCGTTGTAATCAAGAACCTCATCCATAGCCTTTAATGTATATTTCATGTCTTTTCTGGAATTTTTAAGCAGGGCACTGCTGGAGGCAATATAAAAGATAGAACTGCTTAACACCAGTACTACAAGAATAATCTGAATAAATTTTAAAAAGATCGCCTGTTTCATAGTGCCTCCCTCTGTCATTTTATACCGCCTGTTCTTTTCCATCATTCTTCGGTTTTAATAAAGCGGTAGCCCACTCCCCGAACCGTCTTAATGCAGGAACCGCCGTTTTCTCCCAGCTTCTGCCGCAACGTACGGATGTGCATGTCAAGAGTCCGGGTTTCTCCATCGTAATCATATCCCCAGATGTGATTAAGCAGTTCGTCTCTGGTCACTACTTTATTGTGATTTTCCATAAGATATTGCAGCAATTCAAACTCTTTTAATGTAAGTTCAACCTTTACTCCGTCACAATAAACTTCTCTGGTCTTTTTGTTTAAGTTCAGACAATACTGATCCAGTTCATCCTCAGATCCCTGATTTTTCGTACTCCGGCGCAAAAGACTGCGGATGCGCGCCGCAAGCTCCATGACACCAAAAGGCTTTGTCATATAGTCATCTGCGCCGCCATCCAGACCAGCCACTTTGTCAAACTCCCGGTCTTTCGCAGTGAGGACAAGAATGGGAATGTCTTTTAATGAATCATTTTTCCGGATTTTGCGTATCGCCGACAATCCGTCCATACCAGGAAGCATAAGATCAAAGACAGCCAGTGCGGGTTTGTCCGTTTCCATACACTTTAAGGCTTCCTCTGCCAGTTCATGTGCAGACACCTCATAGCCAAAGCCTTCCAAGGCAATTTTTATTAAGTCCCTGATATTGTCATCATCCTCAACTACATAGATTCGTTCCATACATTCTCCTTTCTGTCTAAAAAAGTTTAAGTATGTTTCTTATATTTCTTCCTTTACGTAACCTGCAATGTTATGTGCATGGTCAGAGATCCTCTCCAGGTTACTTAATGCATCCAAAAAGATAATTCCGTTTTCCGGTTTGCAAGTCTGGGCAGATAAACGTTCAATATGACGCTCTCTTAATTCTTCCTCCAGGCTGTCTACATTTTCCTCACTCTGAACCACGGCGCGTACTTCTGACATATCAGAAGTTTCTCTTGCTTTCACAGCATGTTCCAGAGAAGAGCGGACAGCGTTCAGCATTTCTCTCATTTCGCTTTCTGCTTCCTGGGAAAAGATAATCTTACGGTTCGCTTTTTCCGTTGCAAGCTCTGATAAGTTTTCACAGTGATCGCTGACACGTTCAAAATCACTGACTGTATAGAAGAGGTTTTTAACCAGCATATGCTGTTCTTCATTTAAGGATTGATTATTGATTTTTATTAAATAATCTGTCAGTAATTTCTCATAATGATCAATTTTTTGTTCCAGCTTCTCCACCTGCTTTATTTCGGTTACGTCACTGCTCAGCAGTGCATCTGCTGCCACATCAAAGTTTTCAAGTGCAGCATATCCCATATTCACCACCTGCTGATTTACATTTTCAATGGCAAAAGATGGTGTTTCCAGAATTCTCTCATCTAAATGACGTTTCATTTCGCTTTCCGGATCAGGCTCTTCTTCTGTTTCCTTACTCCGCACAAAAATTCCGGAAGCTTTTACCAGTAGCCCGGCAAATGGAAATAATATAATGGTATTGGTTACGTTAAATATGGTATGAAATATGGATATCTCTACGCTGGTAATGGAAGAAGATGCTAGTATCGGATTCAGTTTAAATAAAACAAACATGATAATTCCAAAAATAAAGGCACCTGTCACATTAAAAAGAAGATGCATTACAGCGGCACGTTTGGCAGTCCGATTTGCTCCCAGACTGGAAAGCAATGCAGTTACACAGGTACCGATATTCTGCCCCAATGTAATAAAAATGGCGGATTGCCAGTTAACAATTCCATTGAGTGCAAGTGTCTGTAAAATACCCACAGAAGCAGAAGAACTTTGTATAATGCCGGTTACCACAAGTCCGGCCAGAATTCCAAGGATGGGATTTCTGCCAAGTACTGAAAATGCCTGTCCAAATATGGGAGCATCTTTGTAAGGAGTTATGGATACAGACATAAAAGTAAGACCAATAAACAAAACACCAAAACCAACTAAAATCTGACCGATTTGTTTTTTCTTTTCACTCTTTGCAAATAAATTAAAAAGAGCGCCAACGCCCACCAATGCAGGGGCAAAAAATTCCGGCTTTAACATTTCTCCCCATTCACTCATGGAGACGATCCAGCTGGTAACAGTTGTTCCAATGTTTGCACCCATAATGATGCCCACTGCCTGCTGAAGATTAATGATACCCGCGTTGACAAATCCAACCACCATTACTGTAGTGGCAGAACTGCTCTGAATGATAGCGGTAATTCCCGTTCCAAGCAAAACACCCATCAGCCGGTTGCTTGTTAATGCTCCAAGCAATTGCTGCATCTTATGTCCTGCAGATTTCTGTAGTCCATCAGCCATGGCATCCATTCCGTAAAGGAACATTCCCAGCCCCCCGATAAACTGAAACAGCATTTGTACATCTGTAATTGACATATCATCCTCCTGTATTTCATGACAAGTCATGTTATGTAAGTATCATATCAAATCTATGTAAAGTATTATGCATGCAATTGTAAAATTTATGTAAAATTTTGTCTTACTGTAAAATTTCCTTATACACACGAAGTACATTGCCGTAAAAAACAGCCTCAATTTCAGAATCGGAGAAGCCTTCTTTTTTCATGCATGCTTCTAAAAGCGGCAGATCTTCCGGAGATTTCATCTCCAGTTCTCCTCCGATGCCATCAAAATCCGATCCCAGACCAATGCAGCCAATTCCTCCGATCTTCTTTAAATGCTTTATGTGTGAGACCATATCCTGAATGCGGCTGAGTGACTTCTCCCCTTTCTTCCAGTCATGAAGAAAATCACCGCAAAAATTAATTCCTGTAACTCCGCCCCGCTCTGCAAGCATTTTTATCATCTCATCGGTTAAATTTCTCGGATTGGATGCGATGGTTCTAGCATTGGAGTGGCTTGCCACAAACGGTTTTTTCGTATGACGGAACACATCATAAATACCTGCATCGGATAAATGGGAAACATCAATGATCATGCCCAGACGCTCCATCTCCTCCACAAAAACAATACCCGTTTCAGTAAGTCCGTGTTCGGTTTCCGGTTCAAAAAATGCTTCCTCTTTCTCAATGCGGATCCGGTTTGGATAAGCCAGTTCATTGATGTGATTCCAGGTAAGCGTCATCATACGGACTCCCAGGCGGTAAAAATTACGTAAAAATGCCGTTTCCCCCTGACAGACACCGCCCTCCTCAATGGTAAGCATGGCAGACATCCGCCCTTCCTTCCGGTTTTTCTCAATATCTTCATAAGTCCTGACAATTCCAATTAAATCCCCATACAGTTCCAGTTCGGTATAAAATAAGTCCAGCAGCTTCATGCAGTATTCAAACGGCCGTTCGTGCTTTGTCAGTTCTGTAAACAGTGCAAAATTCTGCAGACAGTAATTCCCTTTTTTCATTCTCTCCAAATCAATATGGCAATCATTTTTTAATATAGAACCTTCTTTTCCCGCCTGCCTTCTGTAATAAAGCTCCGCTATGGTATCACAATGCATATCTGCAACATTCATTTTCTATATCCTTTCCTATCACAAAGATTCTCTTACGCCCGAAAAGGAGTAGCCGTAAAAGAGCTACTCCTTTGGTACCTATGCAAATAGTATCACTCCTATGACACATTTGCAAGAAATTATTCCTTTGTTATTCACTTCGAAGTGCATCAATGGGGCTTAAGTTGGCAGCACGGCTGGCCGGCATGTATCCAAACAAAAGACCGATTCCCACCGATACGCTAAAGGACACAATTACTGCGCTGGGTGTAGGTGTTGCATTGATTCCAATGACAGCTCCAACCAGGGTGGTTGCTGCCGAGCCTACTACAATCCCAACCACGCCTCCAAGAGAACTGGTGACAGCCGCTTCAATTACAAACTGCTGCATGATGTGTTTCTTTTTTGCTCCCAGAGCCTTCCTGATTCCGATTTCCCTGGTTCGTTCCGATACTGACACCAGCATAATATTCATGACTCCCACACCTGCCACCAGAAGGGAAATTCCGGCAATGCCGCCAAGGACCATGGACATCATGGCAATCATGGAATCTAAAGATTCCAGCATCTCACTCATGGCAGTAACGCGGAACAGAGTGTCATCTTTATATATTCCCATTAAAAATGTTTCCAGAGACTCTTTGGCTTTTGCCGTGTAGTCTGTATCTGATGTTGCAAACACGTAGTTGCTGATTTTTGCCGTATTGTTCATTTTTGCAGCGCTGCTGTATGGAAGATACAAAATATCATCCGTTCCGCCCGCTTCCAGCTCATCGTCATCCTGTCTGGATATAACTCCCACAATCCGGTAAGCGCTGCCATTCATTTTAATTGTTTTATCAATGGCATTATCCACGCTTCCATATAATTTCCAGGCAACGTAATATCCTGCCACACACACCTTCTGTCTGGAGGCAATATCAGAATAGGAAATAAAACGTCCTGCATCAAGAGTCTGATCCTTCATGCCTAAATACTCTTCACTGACTCCTGTTACTGTGGTATCTTCCAGAGATTCTGTTCCATATTTCAACTTGGCACTTACCGATACGCTTGGTGTCATATGGGAAAATAAATCCCTGTTGTCGTTATAAAACTGGTACATTTGATCTACATCTGCATATCTGGTTGTTAAGTTGGTTAAGCGGACCGTCATCTGGTTGGTACCCATACTGGTAAAGCTGTCCTTCATATAAGACATCTGACCGTTTACAATACTGACCAGAATAATCACCGATGCCACACCTATAATAATACCCAGCATGGTGAGAAAAGAACGCATCTTATTCCCCCAGATACTTTTCAGAGCCATTTTAAAGGATTGCAGAATATTCATTTACGTCTCCATCGAAATTAATCTTACCATCGTGTACCCTTATCACCCGCCGTGCTTCTAAAGCAATGCTGCTGTCATGAGTAATTATTACAATGGTATTGCCCTCATCATTTAGTTCCTTTAAGAAATCCAGTACATCCCGGCTGGTTTTGGAATCCAGGGCACCCGTCGGTTCATCTGCCAGAATCAGAGAGGGATTTCCAGCCAGTGCTCTGGCTATGGACACTCTTTGCTGCTGCCCGCCTGATAGCTGGTTTGGGAGATTTTTCCACTTGTCTGCCAGTCCTACCCGTTCCAAAGACGCCATGGCACGCTCTTTACGTTCCTCATTTCCAGCCCCGGCATAGAGTAGCGGCAGCTCCACATTTTCCAGAAGGTTTAATTTGGGAAGCAGATTGTACTGCTGAAAAATAAATCCGATCATTTTATTCCGTATCTGTGCCAGCTGATTGTCAGTCATACTTCCCACATCTTCTCCGCCCAGGAGATATGTACCATCGCTTGGAACATCCAGGGCGCCTATAATATTCATAAGAGTGGATTTCCCGCTTCCTGACTTTCCCACAATGGCGACAAATTCTCCTCGATATATGGTCATGGTCACTCCGTCGTTGGCGCGTACCTCTTCCTCTCCCATCTGATATACCTTGTAGATCTCCTTTAATTCAATCAAGGGTTCTGCCACATTCCATTCCTCCTCATTATTTTGAACGGGACTGGCCGCCTCCACTGTTACCGCCGTTACCGCCGTTACCTCTGTTATTATTATTTCCGCTTCGGCCTGTTCGTTCTACGGAACCGCCCATTCCTCCTGGAGGACCTCCCATCTGTCCTGGTATGCCGGTAGTTTTGCTGGTATTGCTTACCGTTGTCTGAGCAACATAAACCTCCTGATTTTCTTCAAGGCCCGAAGTTATTTCCACATAATCATCATTGATTAATCCTGTTTTTACTTCAACCTCTTTAAATCCTGCCGGGACAGCTCCTTTCGCCTCTTTTACCGTATCATCCTTTATATAAACATGATTTCCCCGTATCAGTGCATCGGCCGGAATGGTAAGCACGTCAGAAGCCTCATTTAATACAATGACTCCATCCACATTCATGCCGGGAAGCAGGTCATCCATTCCATCATTTAGCGTAATGGTAACCGGATAATTGGTTACTCCATCGGTCGTGGTGCTTTTCAGGCTTACATTGGTCACTGTACCGGAAAATGTCTTTCCGCTTACAGCGTCAGCAGTAATATCCACTTTCTGCCCAACTGCCACTGATTTGACATCCAGCTCATCCACGCTCATTTCAAAGGTAAAGTTGGACATGTCATAGATTGTTGCAAGTGTGGTGCTGCCGCTGGTACTTTTTGTAATCTTATCTCCAACTTTAATGCTTTTTGTGATTACTTTACCTGATATGGGCGCAGTAATCGTATAATTGTCGTAGGTTTCCTGGGTGTTGTCCAGAGAATTTTTTGAAGACTCCAGAGATGATTGTGCTTTATCCAGGGCATCCTTATAGGTACGAAGGAGGGCTGCAGCACTTTTGCTTTCTATGGTAAAAACAGGAGTTCCTTTGGTCACGTAGTCACCCTCATGCACAAGCAATGCACTGACCTCAACTCCTGACGGAAGATCCGCTTTCATAGTGGTCTCAAGTTTTGCTTCAAATGTCCCCTCCATGGTGCATACAAAACCTCCCGCTGTTGCCGTAGCAGATATATCCTTTGTCAGACCTCCGGGATTTTGTACTTCCATGGTGACATAGCGGACAATCCTGCCTCCAGTCAGCGTTACATCCATATTTCCCACAGAAACAACCGTTCCATTTACCTGCTCGCCTGTATCCGAAAGAGTTAAAACAGCTGGGGTTCCAGCCGGTATCTGGGCCGCCTCACCAGAGAGAAAGGGAAGCTTGATTTTCATTATGCTGTCATCAACAATAGAGGCTATTTCCGTTTTATCACTGATTTTATCTCCTTCTTTTATGGATAAAGAGCTGATATAACCAGTTTCCGTAGATTTATATGTATTTTGGCTGTAATCCTTTAAAGCATCATTATAATTATCCAATGCCACCTGATAACTTTCCTGTGCCCGTTCAAGAGAATTGTTGGCTGAGGTCAGCTGGGTTTCCGCAGAAGAGCTGTCAATCCGGTATAGTACCTGACCCTTTTCCACTTCATCACCCTCTTCAAAGTTGGCTTCCGTCACCTCTCCTTCCGCCAGTGAAGTGATATCATAGGTATTCTTGGGAGAAATAGTTCCGGAAGAAGATAATTTTGATGAGATGTCTCTTTTTGTTACAACAGCAGTTTTGATTTTTTTTGCCTGGGTATTTGCTTCCTTACTCTTTTTATATGAAAAAGCAAAAAAAATCCCTGCAAATGCAATAAGGATCAGGAGCACAAGGATGAAAACCTTTTTCCGCTTTCCATTACTTTTTTTCTGATCACTTTTTAAAATTTTCTGGATGATTTTTTTCATTCCGGCCTCTCCCGCTAATCTTCTATATAATCAATGACAGTCCTTGTTTCATCTCCGTTGCTATTGGTGGAAAGTGTATAAACAAGATTTACGGTATCTCCGACTCTCAAATCCCCATAAGAAGAAAATGCAAACTGCATCTCGGTGCTGGTAAGAGTATAGGTATTTCCATCATCCAGAATGATGGCACTTGGATTCATTAAATCCGTGGAATTATAAATTATGTTTGTAATTTCACCAAATGCCGCGGACCGCCCGCTTTCATTTTCCGTTCCAACCGTATAAAGCCATGCTGTTTTGGACAGTGAATGATAATAAACCAGTACTCCATCAGAGCTTTCCAGTGCCACAGTAATCGCATCACTGGAGTTGGACACTGCCTCCCCATCCAGATACACATTGGCATCTTTGAGTTTAAAGGGCAGATAATTGTTCAGACTGCTCTTGCTTCTAACGACTTTCGGTCCCTTCAGGCTGTTATCCACCATAGTAAACGGATTGATCTCACCATCCTCGGTCAGTTCACAATCTAAAATCTTTCCATACATGCTGCCGGAAGTATTATTTGTTTTCAGCAGATTATAAAACAGATTGATGCAGTCATCCTTATTCATTACTTCCAGGGCTTCCTTGTTAATATTTTCATCCAGTTCAAGGAAATGGTATTTGGAAAGTCTGGATCCTGTCTGGTCACCTGTGAAATCAGAATTCTTATATCCCAATAATGCCAGAACCCCTTTTACTGCATCCTGAAGTGTTATGTAATCATCTGGTTTAAAAACGCCTCCCAGATAACCACTCATCCACCCCTGCTCTGCCGCAATCCTGATCTGAGCCGAATATTCATTGTCTCTTGGCACATCCGCAAATACAGAAGTATTGCTTATACTGCTTACTGTGCTTCGGTAAGAAGAAGCATTTACCAGCATGGCGGCATATTCTCCGCGTGTGACAGACATAGCGGTATTAGTTGTATTCATAATACCTGATATACCGATGACTTTTTTTCTTAAATCAAAATTGGCTGATGCCTCTGCTCTCATCGGTGTAACCGCCGTTGCAGCTAAAACTACTGCAAGTGAAGCCGCCGCTCTTCGTGCATTCATTTAAGTTTCTCCTCTCCTCAATAAGATTTCTTAATATCTTAACAAATCGATGTGATGGCTTTGTGATGGTAAACTGAAATTAACCTGAAATTAGGAACTGTCTGTTTTTAGCATTTCAGCTTATTTTAAGGCAGTACCCTTATAATGAAAAACAGGCATTTGATTGCTTAAATGAATTTTTAAGGCTATAATAAATAAAGCAAAGGAGAACTTAACAATGAAGCTGTTAATTGTGGAAGATGAAGTCAGACTGGCCGAAGCCATAGGACAGATTATGAAGGAACAGCATTATCAGACTGATCTGGTTTTTAACGGTAAAGATGGTTTATACTGCGGTCTGTCAGGAGAATATGATGTGATTATTCTGGATGTGATGCTCCCTGGTGAGAATGGTTTTCAGATTGTTGAGAAACTACGGGAAGCCAAAATACAGACTCCCATCCTAATGCTTACAGCCCGTGACAACGTAAGTGATAAAGTAACCGGACTGGATAAAGGTGCCGATGATTATATGACAAAACCATTTGTTCCAGAAGAACTTCTGGCACGTATCCGGGCGCTTTCCCGCAGACAGGGAGAGGTAATTGTAGAAGAAATGGTGTTTGGAGATCTAAGATTAAATCTGTCAACCAATGATTTGTGGTGTAAAACAAAATCCATTCATCTGGGCTATAAAGAATTCGAAGTGTTAAGAATCCTTATGAGCAATATCGGAAAAATTATATCAAAGGATACTTTAATCAACCGGGTATGGGGATCTGACTCTGATGCGGAGGATAATAACGTAGAAGCTTATATCTCATTTCTACGTAAAAAGTTCCATTTTCTTGGTTCTAAAGCAGAGATTACCACTGTACGAAAAGTAGGATACCGCCTGGAGGAATCCAAATGATTAAGAAGTTAAGAATCAAGTTTATACTCACTAATATGTGCTTTGTTATCAGTATACTTGCCGTAGTGATGGGTACATTTTACGTCTCAAACCGGAAACGGATCATGAGAGATACCTCCATGGCTCTCATCCAGTCCCTGAGTCATGAACGATTTAAACCCCCGCCAGACAAGGTGGAATTTGGCCGGAGGCCCAGAAAAAATCCGGTTCCTCTCATTCCCACATTTGTAATCACACTGAAATCCGATAATACCATTGAAAAAATTGTGGAAAATAATATTACAGTATCTGATGAATTAGGTTCATCCTTAATAAAGCTGGTCAATGAAACAGACAGTACGGAAGGGGTTTTAAAAGATTACTCCCTCCGATATATGAAAATGCCTGGAAGGAACGGAACGGAAATCGGATTTGCAGATCAGAGCTATGAACGGGACGCCTTGGAGGTTTTACTGGTTAACTGCATTCTGGTCTTCCTTACAACTATCATATTATTTTTCATTTTAAGCCTGTTTCTTTCTCATCTGGCTTTAAAGCCTGTAAAAAAAGCCTGGGATCAGCAAAATCAGTTTATAGCCGATGCATCTCACGAACTAAAAACTCCTCTTACTGTGATACTGGCAAATTTACAGATACTCTCTACCCATAAAGAACGCACCATCAAAGAGCAGGAAAAATGGCTGATGAATACAAAGGAGGAAGCGGACCGGATGAAACAGCTGGTGGAAGAACTTCTTTTCCTTGCCCGCTCGGATACGGAATCCGTAGAGGCAGTCCGGATCTCAAAGCTACCTCTTGATTTCAGTGAACTGGTTTTAAATGGTGTGTTACTCTTTGAATCGGTTGCTTTTGAAAGCAAGGTTAATCTGGATAATGACATACAGACTGATATTTTTATAGAAGGAATGGAAACCCAGTTAAAACAGTTAATTACCATTCTTCTGGATAATGCCTGCAAGTATGCCGGAACCAATGGATCTGTATCCGTTTTTCTTAAAAAACAGGCCGGTCACGGAGTCCTCACAATTATCAATACGGGAGAAGTCATATCACCAACCGAACAAGCACACATATTTGAACGGTTTTACAGAACTGATAAATCCAGAGTCCACACAGAAGGGGGCTATGGTCTGGGACTTTCTATTGCAAAAACAATTGTGGACCGGCACAAAGGGAAAATAAGTGTTGCCAGCAGTGCAGACACCGGAACAAGATTTACCGTTACATTACCAGTCATCTCTCATATTCAATAAAAATAAGGGTCAGGCTGTTACGAAGAAGATTAATCGTAACAGCCTGACCCTTATTTTCTTTAAACCAATTATTTCGTAACAGCAATTCCCTGTTCCTCAATCCGCTTTCTGATATTAAGCATCTTCTCATCGGTCTGGGCGATTACATCTGCACATTCCCGCAGCTCATCACTGATCTCCTGGGAATATTCCTGCATTTCCTTTTTGTATTTCAGCTGATGATCCAGACTGGCCCAAAAATCCATCGCCATGGTACGAATCTGAACTTCTACCCGCATCCATTTTTTCTGATCTGAAAAAAATACAGGAATTTCAATGATCATATGGTAACTGCGGTATCCATTGACTTTAGGCTGACTGATATAATCTTTTATCGCAATGATATGGACATCATCCTGTCTTGCAAGCATATCGGCCACTGCATAAATATCGTCTAAAAAGGAACAGATGACTCGGATACCAGCCACATCATCTAAGTTTTCCATCATGGATTCCAAAGAGACAGGAAGGTCTCTGCGCTTTAACTTTTCAACAATACTAACCGGCTTTTTTACTCTGGATTTTACCAGTTCAATGGGATTTCTGGAGTTACGAACCGACAGTTCATCGTTTAGTACTTCCAGCTTTGTCTTAACCTCACGAATGGCACAGGTATACATCATCATTGCTTCCTGGAACTGATACGCCTGCTTCATCAGGGGGTCTGGAACTGAAACCAGATTGGGAACTTTTACAATCGACTGATTCAGCTCACTGTTAGGGTTCATATTAATATTCATTCTTATACCTCAAAAAGCAGTTCCGGTTAAACCGCCTCTGCTGCGTCAACCGCTTCTTTCAGCCATGGCGCCTCTAAATACTCTACGGTTCCTGCATCCACTGAAGCAGCAATCTTAGGATCAATTGGGATTCTGGCAAGTACTTTGACACCGTAATTTTCAGCCACCTCATCGATATGGCTTTCACCAAATACAGCAATCTGCTTTCCGCAGTCAGGACAGCTTAAGTAACTCATATTTTCCACAAGCCCAAGAATGGGAATATTCATCTTCTTCGCCATATTCACTGCTTTTCCAACAATCATGGAAACCAGTTCCTGGGGAGAGGTTACAATAATAATTCCATCGAGAGGCAGTGACTGGAAGACGGTCAGTGGTACATCGCCGGTTCCCGGAGGCATATCCACAAACATATAATCCACATTTTCCCAAAGAGTTTCCTGCCAGAACTGTTTTACTGCACCTGCTATGACCGGTCCTCTCCAGATGACCGGATCCGTCTCCTGGTCCAGAATTAAATTCGCTGACATGACTTCGATTCCTGTTGCGCTGACAGCAGGGATCATCAGTCCGTTTGGTGTCATTCCAACACCGTTATCTGATAAACCGAATGCCTTCGGTATGGAAGGTCCTGTAATATCCGCATCCAGGATCGCCGTTTTATATCCCTTTCCACTCATGCTTACCGCCATCATGGAAGTTACCAGCGATTTTCCCACGCCGCCCTTTCCGCTTACAACTCCAATTACCTTTTTTACTATGCTGGAAGGATTAAGCGGCTCTAAGAAACTAGTCTGGGCCTCTTCCCTGCTCCCGCAGCTTTCACCGCAAGTATTGCAATTATGAGTACAACTCTCACTCATGATTCATTCCTCCTGTTAAAACTGTTATTTACAGACATATACCTAAGATTATATTACGAAATTGGTCTTATGTCTATGTATTTTACGAATGCTTCTGTCCATGTGCATGATTCAGGTTACAAAATATGACATTTTTTTAACTGCAAAAAACCCCGTAGCATCATATTGACACTCCGGGGTTTTTTCGTTATTTTGTATGAAGCAGATGTACACTCCGAATGGTTCGGAAAATACCGATGGAATCCATGGTTTTCAGTAAGGTATAAAAAATCATGGAATCGATGGGCCACATAACCAGATTCTTAAGCGCTCTTGCCGGCAGCAACACCATAAAACCTTTTCCGTACAGCAAAGAGAGGCAAAGGGTGTTTAATATCACGTTGCAGATCAGCATGACCACCAGTTTGGATATGAGAACTCTTCTTAAGGTAATCGGCTTCTTATAATACAGAATGCCGTACAGGACACCTGCCAGGGCCGTAACCAGGGTAAGTCCAGGAAAAAAGGCGCCGGTGGGCTTTAATAAATACTTCAGCACATCAAGGCTTCCGGAGAACAGTCCGCCTACTACCGGACCGAATAAGTAGGAAATGATTCCATTGGGAATAGATGAAAACGTAATCTTAATGTAGCTTCCCAGCTGAATGGAGAACATATCCAAAATAATGGCAACTGCGGCAAACATGGCTGCGGCAGTGATTGTCCTTACAGATTTCAGCTCTCTGTAAGAATGGGTGAACAAAGTGACGAATTTTTTCATAAAAAAATACCTCCTTTGCAGACCTCAGACTACGACCGGAGATAAGACACCTATCTTCTGGTGCAGCGGGATGCGACTCGTGTACCGCAAGAAAATCTTTTCGTCCTGCTGACAACTCCCTGTTCAGCTGGCACTTAACGCACACTAGTCTACTCTGCGACTTTTATTTAGTTTTGTATCGCCATCAGTATAACATACATTCTTAAGAAATCAAGTGTTTTTTTCAACACAAGTGTTTCTTTCTATTAAGTGGTGTACCAATAAGGCAATACAAATCCCAAGAATAGCACCTCCAAGCACATCGGTTGGAAAGTGAACAAATAAATACATTCTGGAAAATGCAATGAGTACAGCCAGGATCAGAAAGGGAACTCCAAGCTTTTTATTATAGAGCCAGATGCTGATCGCTCCTTCAAAGGAAGCCAGCGTATGACCGGAAGGAAAGGAAAAGTCTCTGGGATTCTGAATTAAAAGAGGAATCGAGGTATCAATCCAGCAGGGTCTGGGCCTTTCTACAAGGTTTTTCAGTATCATATTTCCAAGAAGAAGTCCTACCCCCAGGCTTAGCAATACCCCGATCCCCATTTTTCTGGTTTTGGGAATACAAAACAGCACCACACCAATTAAAATCCAGATAAATCCATGGTCTCCCAGACTTGTAATGCGGACCATAAGCAGATCAAGCCATGGATTATGCAGAGACTGCAGTGCATATAAAACAGCAAATTCTATTTGATATAACATCGTTTCATACTCCTTTGTTATGGAAAATACCAAGTTTATTTATATCTTAATTTTTATTAAAATATTTGACAACCGAAAGATTTGCGTATAGGATTAAGCATAGTTGAATTTTCGACAGGAAATACAGGAGGCTTTGTCATGAAACACATAAGACAATTCGGCATTATTTTATTTATCTCACTTGCAGGAGAAGTGATCCATCTGTTTGTACCACTTCCCGTACCTGCCAGTATCTATGGTCTTATTCTTATGCTTTTAGGCTTAAAAACCGGGCTGATTCCCCTTGAAGCAGTTGAGGATGTCAGTGATTTTTTACTGGAAATTATGCCCATGCTATTTATACCTGCGGCAGTCGGACTTTTGGATTCGTGGGGCTCCCTACGACCAATTCTCATACCTTTTCTGGTTATAACACTTTTCTCCACGGTTATTGTTATGATAATGACAGGAAAAGTAACTCAGTTTTTTATTGAAACCGATAAAAAGAAGAAAGGAACGGATCATGAATCAGACAATCGGTGATTTTTTATTTTTCGGCTCGGTTTTAAGCCTTGTCAGTTATGAAATGGGGGTTCAGCTTAAGAAACGTTTTAAACTGGCCATCTTTAATCCCCTGTTAATCTCAATTCTAATTGTAATGGCATTCCTGTCCGTCTTTAAGATTAATTATACGGTCTATAATGAGAGTGCAAAATACATCAGCTATCTCTTAACTCCTGCAACCGTGTGCCTGGCAGTGCCATTATACCGTCAGTTAAATCTGTTAAAAAAACATTCCAAAGCAATTATTGCAGGAACGCTGACAGGCGTACTCACCACTATGTGCTCCGTATTGCTTCTTGCATTAGTGTTTGGCTTAAACCATCAGGAATATGTAACCTTCTTACCAAAATCCATAACGACTGCCATTGCAATGGGAATCTCAGAGGAGATGAAAGGGTTTGTAACAATCACGGTTGCCAGTATTATTGTAACCGGTATTTTAGGCAGCATTATCGCAGAATCAGTATGCCGGATGTTTAAAATTACAGATCCGGTTGCTGTAGGTATTGCCATCGGATCTGCATCACATGCGGTAGGCACTACAAAAGCAATGGAAATTGGTGAAATTGAAGGTGCCATGAGCAGTCTTGCCATCGCCACTTCCGGGCTTTGTACAGTTGTATTCGCTTCTATATTTGCAAATTTTATCTAACTATGCAATTCCAGTAAAATCGCCCGCTGCAAGAAGATCCATTCTCCTTACTTTTCGCAGACTGGGCGAATTTAAAGTTTATCTTATATAATTCTTATAATACCCTGAGTATTTCTTTCAGCCCAAAGGTTTTTTCTGTTCGAAAGGCGTTCTCCAGTGCATTAAGATTTTGATCCGAATGCTCCGTTTCCCTGGAAAACCGATGAACCAGCCGTACAAACTCGTCAAAAGTAAGACTGCCTCCGTTTTGAATATAAACTGCCTGAGCCAGTTCTGCTATGAATATGGTACAGATAACAGCCATCTTCGCTTTTACATAAGGCTGCTCGTCGTAAACAGCTCCGCAAAAATACGTATAAATGAAGTAAACCAAAAGCTGCTCCAGCCACTGATTCCACTCCCTCTTTCTTTCTGGCTCAGAATCCAGATATTCATAAAAATTCTCTCTTGTTTTTTCATAATACTCTGGCCCCTTATTAAAAAGCAGGGCTTTTAATTCCCCAATATAAACCGGCCATTCCTGGTTTAAAACTTCCAGCTTGTCTAATAGAGAAAACCAGTTTTTCATTATATCATAGCGTTCCCTGTCAGAAACCCTATATTCCCGCTTTTTCATACGGAAAAATTCTTCACACGGAGCATTCCTGTATCTGGCAATCAGTTCCTCCGTCTGATACAGCTTCCCTTCCCTGATCCTTCTTTGTAAATCATGGACCAGACCCAAAACCATAGACGCCCTTAACGGGATGTCCCTGTTTCGGTTCTGTAAAAGAGAAATAACCTCCTCTCTTACATCCATAAGCTTTGAAAAAAGAAAGAAATCAAACTCAGGATAAGACTCTTCCCGGTCATCTTCCTTTGTAAGAAAACGAACTGGTTCTTTCAGTCCCAGAATCAGCCTGGCCGCTACTTCACAGGACATTGACAGGGAAAGTTCCCGTACACCTTCGTATTCTTCCGTATGCCTGGGGTACTCCCTGCAGGTCTTGCAAAGCATGGAAGGTCCTGCATCGGTGTAAATATCACAAAGATTTGCCTCGTTTAAAAAAGCACATCTGCCAGATTTCTGTTTAAAACAGCCCTTCTTCCAATCCACCCCATTTAAAAGCTTTTCGCCCAGGGTATCAGTTTGAGCCCTGTATTTTTTCATCGATTGATCATCTATCATAATTGCCCAGCCTGCACAGCAGGTGTCACTGCACCCGGCTGCGATACACTGGAAACTGTTATAATAGTGAGGTATTGTAAACTGCATAATCTACTCCAATCCCAGAATTTCCTGATTGATGCGCTGAGCTCCCCATTCTGACATCAGATTTAAAATGGGGGCAAGGGTTTCCCCATCTTTGGTAAGGGAATATTCCACTCTGGGCGGAACTTCATTGTATTGCTCCCGATGGACTAATCCATCCGCTTCTAACTCCTTAAGCTGTTTGCTTAAGGTTCTGTGGGCGATGGGTTGTAATTCTTCCCATAACCGGTTGTATCTTAATACGTTAGATTTGCAAAGTTTATATAGAATAACCCACTTCCATTTTCCTTCAATTTTTGAAATTGTATAATATATTGGACAATTACCAAATTTATTATTAAAATCCATGTCTTCTCCTCAATACTAACCAATAGTTTAGTATATAACATAAATGTTCATACTTGAAGTATGTAATATTATCATATATACTTTCCTTGTAAATGTCAAATATCAGTCAACGGAGGTTTAAAATGAAATTCTTAGAATTGGCAAAGGATCGCTACTCTGTCAGAAAGTTCAGCGATAAGAAAGTAGAAAAAGAGTTGCTGGATCTCATCCTGGAGGCAGGTCGTACGGCACCTACCGCCTGCAATTACCAGCCACAGAGAATTCTTGTGCTTGATAATGAAACTGATTTGGCCGGGCTCAGTCTTTGTATGCCTTTTAAATTTAACCATCAGTTGGCACTTCTCACCTGTTACGATAAAAACATAAGCTGGAAAAGAAAATTTGATGGGAAAGATGAGGGGGAAATCGATGCCGCCATTGTTACAACCCATATGATGCTGCAGGCATCTGAATTGGGAATTGGTTCTACATGGGTTGGACATTTTGATCCGGAAAAAGTAAAAAAAACATATCATATACCAGAACACATAGTCCCTGTTTCAATCCTGCTGATGGGCCATCCGGCAGATGATGCAGATCCCAACAAATTACATTATGAACGTCTGGATCTTACACAAACCGTTTTTTATGGTTCTTTCCCTGATACAGAAGAAGATACGAAGCAATAATTGCCATATGACGGTTACATATAAAAAACGGGAATGCAGTGCATCCCCGTTTTTTATGTTTATTTACAAAGTTTCTCAAATTCTTCGGCAACAAACTGTACCTGAGTTCCAACCACAACCTGCACACTGGTTTTTCCAGGTCTGATTACTCCGGCTACACCTGCTGACTTTATCTTCTTTTCATTTACCAGGGTATAATCCTTTACTTCCAGTCTGAGTCTGGTAATACAGTTATCAATGCTTACAACGTTTTCTTTACCGCCAATTCCTTCCAAAATAACAGAAGCAACGTATGTAAAGTCGTTGTTCTTTAATACAGCAGCAGACTCATCCAGATCATCATCTTCCCGTCCCGGTGTTTTAAAGTTGAATTTTACAATAGCAAAGCGGAACACTGCATAATAGATCCCACCATAGATAAGACCAATCGGAATAATATACAGAGGATTAACAGCCATAGGTGCTTTAAAGCTAAGGAACCAGTCAACAAATCCGGCACTGAAATTGAATCCGGCACGTACCGGAAGCATTGCACAGATGGTTAAGGAGATTCCTGTCAGTAAGGCATGGATTAAATATAATCCTGGTGCAAGAAACATGAATGCAAATTCAAGCGGTTCTGTAACTCCTGTAAAAAATGAACAGACTGCTGCTGCCAGTAAAAGACCATAAGCCTGTTTTTTTCTTCCCGGTTTCGCCGTATGATACATGGCAAGGGCTGCAGCCGGAAGACCAAACATCATAACTGGGAAGAAGCCTGTCATATACTGACCAGTCTGACCCAGCACGCCTTTTCCGGTCCAGAAGTTTCCAAGGTCATTTACTGAGGCAACGTCAAACCAGAAAACAGAGTTTAAAGCATGGTGAAGACCAAATGGTATAAGAAGACGGTTAAAGAAGCCGTAGATACCTGCTCCTACTGCACCAAGACCCAGAATTCCCTTACCAAATATTACCAGTGCGGTATAAATTACCGGCCATACGAAAAACAGTACCAGGCAGGCAACAAGTGAAAACAGTGCCGTAACGATAGCAACAGAACGTTTCCCGCTGAAAAAAGCCAGTGCATCAGGAAGCATTGTGCTCTTAAACCGGTTATAGCAGCTGGAGCCAATTAAACCAGAAACAATACCAATAAACTGGTTATTGATTTTTCCAAATGCCGGATTCACAGCACTGACATCAATACCTTTTAACATTGCAACTACTGCTGGTGAAAGAATTGTCTGAATCATCAGCCATGATACCAGGGCTGCCAGAGCGGAAGTACCTTCATGATCGTCTGACATTCCTACGCCAACACCGATGGCAAATAGAATAGCCATATTATCAATTATGGCTCCTCCTGCCTTGATCAGAAAGGCAGCAATGGCACTGTTTGCCCCCCATCCTGTTGGGTCAATCCAGTAACCAATTCCCATCAGGATACCTGCTGCCGGCAGACACGCTACCGGAAGCATTAACGACTTACCTAGTTTTTGCAAATACTTCATCATAAAAAGAAACCCCTTTCTTTTTTTGTCCTGCCGGACATTTTTTATCCTCACCTGCAAGTAAGCAGGTTACGATCACTTTTTATCTAAAACAGACCGTATTGCGTAGTATGCAGCATCTTCATCCTCTCCCTCAAAGCGGAAGATGACTTCATCCCCTTTTTTTGCTCCAAGTCCCATGATGGCAAGAAGACTTTTACAATCGGCTTTTTGTAAATTCCAATAAGCTTCTATGGAACACATGTATTTCCCTGCTTCTATAAAAATCATGGAAGCGGGTCTGGCGTGAAGTCCCATTGGATCTTCCACTACATATTGATACTCTTTCATTCAGCCACCTACAATTCAATGATTGGTTCCAGCTCCTTAATCTGCTTTCCAACATGACATTTCATATTGGGATACTCCATCGTATTTAAAAGAATGACCGGAGTAATCAGGTCATATCCCTTTGCCTTAATCCCTTCCAAATCAAATTCCAGCAGAAGTTCTCCTTCTTTTACCCGTTCTCCCTGTTTTTTAAAGGATAGAAACCCTTCTCCTTTTAAATTAACCGTATCAAGGCCTACATGGATCATTACTTCCGCTCCGTTATCTGCTGTAATACTGACTGCATGCATTGTCTCAAACATTACTGACAGCACTCCGCTTACCGGTGCCACAATTCTGCCTTTTGAAGGAATGATTGCCATTCCTTTTCCCAGGATCTCCTGACTAAACGCAGGATCTTTTACTTCACTTAACGGAACTGCCAATCCTTCCACAGGCGCCAGAATTTCTTCCTTTTTACCGCCCCCTCTTTTTAAATGCTTCTTCCACGCTTCAAACATGCCGACTGGTACCCCTTTCTTCTAAAGCCTCATTCTTTTGATATGGACTGCCAGATATGCAGTCTCCTCTTCTGTTACATCATGATGATAGGATTCTAAAATAAATTCCTTAATTTTTAAACTGCACTCATACTCTTCCGGATACATCCCTGCTATGATATTGCTGAATTCTGTATTTCCGGTATTTAACAACTCTCCAGTTAAAATGCGCTGGGCAAGAAATCGCAGGTGGGTGATAAACCTCTGATAACTTAAAGATCCCTCGTCCGGTTCCATAGAAAAAAATTCTTTTACTATTTTGACCCCATTCTGAATCAGCTTTGTCATATCCATGGTTTTATTCATAGCCGTGTTAAGTTCTGCATTTACAATATGCATTGCTATAAATCCGGCCTCATCTACGGGAAGCCGTACTCCCACACTTCTCTCAATCAGCGCAACCGCATATTCGCCAACCAAGTACTCTTCTTTATAAAATGTCTTAATCTCACTAAGAATGGGATTTGAAAAAACCATATTCTCTTTAAAGCGATGGATAGCAAAATTAATATGATCCGTCAGTGTGATATAGATATTCTGATTCAAAGTCCTGTTAAGTACACTTTTCGCATAGGCAATGATTTCTGCCGATGCCTTTAAGTGTTCAAGAGGAAGCTTCACAAGCAGTTCTTTAAACTGATCCAGACTGTTCTGGCTGTCTAACCGGAAGGTTTTCTCAATTTTGTTCTCTGCAATCGGGCGTCCCGTCCTTGTGCCAAAACCAATTCCTCTGCCCATGATGACGACTTCCTTACCATCTGGCTCAATTGCAGTTACAATATTGTTATTAATTATTTTATCAATATTCATAAATTACCTCTTATCAATAAAAAAACCAACTCTGACTATGAAAATAACATGTTATTTTCTTAATCAAAATTGGTTTTGCCTGCTTTCCAGTAACAATCCGCAATTACTATTCATTTATCTAACTATAGCAAATTTTTTTCAAGTTGTCAATATGTTTAAAGCTTACTAAATGCAAGAAATAAAAACAGAACGCCGCTGAGCCAGGACAAATCCCAGCCTTTTAATGCAGCAAGCCGTTTTCCCAGGAAAAGTCCGGCATACATCACGGCAATCCCCACTAAAAGCGCTGCCAGAGTTGCATACTCCGGATTAATCATAAGAAAACCGGACAGGGCGCCAGCCACCAGACTGTCAATGGACATGGCAAATGCGAACATAATCATTTCTTTCCATGACAGCGTCTTTGAATCATCCCAGTCAGCTGCCATAGGATTGCCGTATATGTTAATAATAATGCTAAGTCCCGAAATAGAAAAAGTCAGGTCTTTGTGAACATGAACATGATTGTTAATGTATTTTTTTATGGTATAGTCCAGCAGCTTCATCACTCCCAAAAAGAATAAACAGGTAAACCCTACTCCTTTTGCGAATACTTCCGGCACAAAATTATCAATCACGTTGCCGAATAACAAAGCTGCACCCAGACAGCCGCTGCAGATTACATTAGCCGCAATTACCTTTATCCATGAAATGCCTACCCTGTTTGCTCCATAGGCAATGCTGGCAACAAATGTATCTGTACTCAGCGCCAGAACCAAAATGAAAATATTACGCATATTTTATCGAACTACCCTTTTTATTTTAATATATTCAAAGGCTTTTGGTTTGGCACCTTATAATTACTAACTGATTTTTTTTATTCCCGGATAATAGCGGAACAAAACTTTTGCAAGTATCTTATCTTCCGGTACATAGGGATCACTCCAGTATCTGGCATCCGCAGAATTATTCCGGTTATCACCAAGCATCAGATAACATCCTGCAGGCACGGTGAAGTGATAATCCTCTGACTCCATGGGTTCCCTTAAGTATGGTTCTTCAAGAGGGGTCTGGGACTGATTAATATAAACATGGTTATTCTTAATGTCTACAGTCTCTCCCGGCAGCCCGATAATCCGCTTAACCAGATGAATTTCCTCATTTCCAGGCCCGGTCATGTGATCAAATATAATGATATCACCCCTTTGGGGTTCTCCGCCAAACCGGTAAGCCAGCCTTGATCCAATTAACCGGTCACCGGTCATAATTGTGGTCTCCATGGATCCGCTTGGTACCTTGCTGTTGGCGATAAGAAACGTATTAATAAAAAATGCAATCGCTGCTGCAATGACAATGATCTTCAGCCATTCAAACAGCTCCCTCTTCCAGTTAAGAGGCTCTTCCACTTTACTGTCCTTTTTTACGCTCATATTTTTTCCTTTGACTGTTTTTTATTATTGTATCAAATGGACAGGGCAGAAGCAACGTTTATATCCCATTTCTTTTTAATTCTGTCCTCAGCCTTTCCAGAGCCTTTTTTTCCAGCCTTGATACATATTCGGCTGTCTGAATAGGGGCAAATTACAACCCATAAGGATCTCTAAAGTTCCATGTTACGACAACTCTCCCATCTGCTGTTCCATGGAAAGAGTTTATAAATTCTTCTGTCATTTCCTGAGACAAAGCTATAAATTGCAAGCCGGAATTCTCTGTGTCCAGATCTGCAATTTTTCTTACAAAAACATCTTCTGTTATAATTCCCGCTTTAAACCGTCTATATAATTTAAATTTATCATTCTCTTTTGTATCTGAAACATTATCCACCAATGATGCCAGGAATTTTAAGCAGGTTAGAATACCCTTTTCTGAAATATAACTGGTTTTATTTTTGATTTGATGGGAGATGTACTTCTTTTTACCTGACCTTACAGCTTCAAATATCTCCCGTCTAACAATCAACGGATGTGCATCTGGTACAACGATCCAGTCTTCTTCCGGAACTGAAATGTCTTTTTTGCTTCCAATGGTTACCGGCCTGACCTTTCCGTAGATTGCATCGCCAGTATATCTCTGGTCAGATAATATTCTGGAAACCGTTCCTGCAGTCCAGTAAGTTTTTTTCTTACCCACAATGGAATGAAATTTTTCATTTCTCTGTCTGCGCACCATATACGGAGATGGGATTCCTTCCTTGTTTAATAAACAGGCAATGGCAGTCTTTCCTGTTCCGCCTAAGAATAAACTAAAAATACGTCTGACAATAACGGCACATTCTTCATCAATAATCAGCTGGTTTTTGCTGGTTTCTGCCTTTTTATATCCATAGGGAGCAAAAGCTGTTACAAACTTCCCCTGTTCTGCTTTCATCCGGCGAACACTTTTTATCTTTTCCGAAAGATCCTTACTATATGCCTCGTGAATGATATTCTTAAAGCCTACCTCGATGGCACCAGCTGCTCCAATATTCTCAAAGCTGTCAAAATGATCATTAACTGATAAAAAACGGATGCCAAGAAAAGGAAAGATCTGTTCTAGGTAATTTCCTACTTCAAGATAATTCCGTCCGAATCTGGAAAAATCCTTAACCACAATACAATCGATCTGGTGTGCCTTTGCCATATCCAGTAATTTTTTCACTCCCGGCCGTTCAAAATTCGTACCGCTGAAACCATCATCCGTAAATTCTATGGTTTTGCCACAGGAAAGCTCCCGATGTCCGTTAACAAAATCATTAAGCAGAAGACGCTGGCTTGAAATGCTTTCACTCTCCAACTCATGATCCGGATTTTCATCCTCATCTGATACGCGCAGATATAGAGCTATTCTGTATTGCCCGCTCACTGTATAAACTCCTTGTTTACCTGTTCAAAGGTTTCCTTATCTATAATTGCTTCGTGTGTGTGTTCAATGTACCTCCATTCTGACCTTGGAATTTCAGCCTTATGTCCTCCTTTATAATAAGCAGAATCGCTTTTTCGCTCCACGACACAACCGCAGTAAACAGGATTTTTCAAAATACCAAGCACGGAACCGCTGGACCAGCTTGATGTGGCTTCTCCCTTTGTGCCCTTAATCATACCGTTTTCAAACAACCGTTTACTCTGGGAAGGAATCCCCTGGCTATTTAAGAATCGGGCGATCCCAGAAGCACTCATCCCATTAAGACGCAGTTTGAAAATATTTTGTACAACTTTGGCTGTCTCTTCTTCAATCTCCAGTTTGTATTTGTTGTTCTCACATTTTTTGTATCCATAAGGCGCAAATCTGCCCAGAAATAATCCCTGTTTCTTTTTTGCTTCAAATACAGTACATATTTTACGGGAAATATCCTTTGCATAAATATGGTGACATACATTTTTCAGGGAAAATGCCAGTTCTTCATTGGATGTAACAGAGATACTGTCATAATTATCATTGACTGAGATAAACCGTACGCCCAGGTATGGAAATATTCTTTCTAAATAATAGCCCGCTTCCACGTAGTTTCTTCCAAAACGGGAAAGGTCTTTGACTGCAATGCAATTAATATTCCCCTTCTTCATCTCTTCAACCATGGCCATAAAACCTGGTCTGTCAAAATTAGTACCTGTCATGCCATTATCATAAAAGACAAGCTTCAGGGTCAGATCCTGTTTCTCTTCTATGTACTTTTTCAACAATTCAATCTGGCTTTCAATAGAATCACTGCCGCAGCCATTGTCTTCAATGGAAAGCCTGGCATAAATGGCGGTCTGATACGTTGACAGAACGGTTGTACGTAAAGATTGAGAATCCATTAAATCACGATTGTTTCTATTTGGTCTTGCCAGTGAAATCACCTCCTGAACGTAAAATAAACTTTTATGTTATTTTTATCAATCACATCAATTCTCTCTATCAATGATGCTAACAACGGCCTTGAAAGCTCCGAGATATTTTTATTTCTTTTGAATTCTTCAATCCACCTGTTTTGCAGTTCATAATTATTTATCAGATTCCATCTTTCCTGTTTTAATATCTGAACAGCTTCTTCTATCTGATGGCAGTTTTCTTCATAATTTAATTTCCATGCAACGTAATTTTCCCTGTTTACAATTCCCTTTTTATAATCCTCATAAAGTTCAATCATAAGTTTCTGACAGCAGGAATACTCCTCCTGTTTTTTTTCAATCCGTAAATCTGCCTTTTTCACATCCACCTGTTTGAAAGGTAATGAATTGATATAATCCATGATCTCAATCATGTCACAGGAAGTTTCTATCTGCTTTTGCAGAATCTTAAGGACACAAGCGGTCAGTCGGATTTCATCAATCCTGCATTTCCCGCTGCACTTGTTTTTATCCTCTTTTTGTGTTCTGCACATGTAATAAACATAGGTCTTTCCCCCTGATTTAACAGGTCTTCTTACCATTCCATGATTGCAGCCTGCACACTTTAACAGTCCGGAAAACAGATGGAGATCATCGTTGTCCGGTGAAGTTCTGGTATCTGCGGCCAGCAGCCGTTTTACCAGGAAAAAATCGTCTTTTGAAATAATTGCCTCGTGGGTATCTGCCACTTTAATCCACTCTGTCTGGGGTTTCTTAAATCGTTTTTTCACTTTATAATTAGGGCTGCTTTCCTTCCCCTGTATCATAGTGCCTGTATAAATTTCATTCTTTAAAATACGCATAACAGAAGCAGCTGACCATTTGGCTACTGGCTGAAGCTGGAAAGAGGTGCTGTAAGCCCAGCCCAGCATCCGTTTGTATTCCAATGGGGATAGAATTCCCATTGTATTGAGACGTTTTGCAATTCCCTGATTGCTCATCCCCTGGATTTTCCACCGAAAGATGTCCCTGATTGTCATTGCTGCATATTGATCAATCTCCAGCTTATATTTGTTTTCCTCTGACCGGAAATAGCCATACAGCGGAAATGCGCCGATATAATCCCCCCGTATGCGGCGTATATTCTGTCCGCTTCGTACCTTTACAGAAATATCCCTGCTATACGCATCATTGATCAGATTCTTAAAGGGAATAATCATATCATCCGCCTGACTTTGTTTGCAGGCGCTGTCAAACCCATCGTTGATTGCGATAAACCGCACTCCCATAAATGGAAAAAGCTGCTCAATATAGCGTCCTGTTTCTATATAATTTCTACCAAAACGAGACAAATCCTTAACAATAACACAATTGACAGATCCATCCCTTATATCACTCAGCATTGCTTTGACAGCTGGTCTGTCAAAGGATACTCCGCTGTATCCATCATCGACACGTTCGGAGCAAATCTCAATATCAGGTTTATTCTCTAAGTAAGACCGGATTAAAGTTCTTTGGTTGGAAATACTGTTGCTCTCCATCTTATCTCCGTCATCCTTTGATACCCGGATATAAATCGCAGCTTTATATTTTTTAATGTCATCTGATAAACCCATAAGGACCTCATTTCGCATTATACATTTTTTAAGTATTGCTTCAGTCGGTCATTTAAAGTAACGTCCGTATCTGGAAATACAGATTGGATCACCAGGTCCCCGCATTTAAACAGATATGGGTTTTTAATCTGTCTGATAAAGTCATCGATCCGATCTTCTTTTGGCAGTGCTGTGTTTATTTTTACGGAACAAATGTCCACTAATGTGTCCGGATCCGTACCAACAGGATCTATTTTTTGTAATTGTCGTAATTCATCTGCAGTCAACATTCGCTCACCTCTTTGCAGCTCTTTCCATAACTTTATGAAAATCGCTGATTGTCCTATTACCAAAAGGAATGATTGAAAACTGCTGACTATGATTTAAATAAGAAAGCGGTTAAAGTAATTACTGACACTTTAACCGCTTTCAATCTTATTTACTACGATTCTTCCAGACTCCTCTTCCGCTTGTTCCCGCCAAAACTTCCCGATCACCGATTAAGATTGAATAAACATCCATGGTTTCCAGTCCTGAATTAAATTCATTCCAGCTCTGTGCCTGATTGGAAGATTGAAAGATGCCGCCTCCATATGTACCGGCCAATACTGCCGATTTTCTTACAGCAAGGGAATTAACCATTCCACTGGTCAAACCGGTATTGACTGGGCTCCAGCTGTCTCCTCTGTCCGTGGACATAAAAACTCCATCCCCAGGTGTGGATGCCAGCAGATAAGAATTAGTGCCAGTTAATGAAAATATCTGCCCGTTGGTTAAGCCACTGTTTACTGCATCCCAGTTTTCCCCCTGATTTGATGACCGGAACACACCTCCTCCAAATGTTCCCGCAAATATATCTGCGCCACTTACAGTGATGGAACTGATGTAGTGATTTTTCAAATCCTTATTGATGCTTTTCCAACTGTAACCGTTGTCAGCAGAACAAAATATCCCCCCTCCGAAGGTTCCGGCATACAGAGTATTTCCACTTACTGCAAGACAATAGACAAACGGATTGGTCAGCCCCGAATTAACTGCCTGCCAGGTACTGCCATCATCCCCAGATTTATAAATCCCTCCGCCATTGGTTCCCGCATAAATACCAGATTCATTTACGGTCAGGGCAAATACAAAGGGATTTGTTAATCCTGCACCGGCCTCCCTCCAGTTTAATCCGCCGTCTCTGGAAATAAATATCCCGGCTCCACTGGTTCCGGCAAAAACATCCCTTCCTTTCACTGCAAACGAACTAATATGGGTATTGATTAATCCCTGGTTTATTTTATTCCAGCTCCTGCCATGATCAGCGGAAACAAACACACCGCCTCCGTCAGTCCCTGCGTAAAAACAGGAATCATCTGCAGTCAGATAATATACATAAGGATTGGACAGCCCGTTGTTCACAGCTTTCCAGCCTGTTTCTTCTAAGAGAAATATTCCAACTTCCGTACCGGCAAGGACACTGTCTTTACTCACCGTAATGGTATTGACATTTTTACTGCCAAGACCGCTGTTTAAAGGCTTCCAGCTATCCCCCCTGTCTGTGGATACAAATACACCGCCGCCGGCTGTGCCTGCATAAATGGCAGATTCACTTCCTGCAAGTGCATTGACCTGCAATGTTGTAAGGCCGGTATTAACCTCAAACCAGCTGACTCCATGATCCGGGGAGCGATAGATCCCTCTCTCCTCTGTTCCTGCAAATATTTCCCCACCATATACCATAATTGCTTTTACATCCCCTGAAGCCAGTCCCTGGCTGGCTTTGTTCCATTTTAGGCCATTATCTTCTGAGTAGAGCATGCCGCTGCTGGTTCCTGCATAGAGATACCTCTCATCTGCAACAAGGCAATATACCATAAGATCCTCCCATTTGGGATCTATGGATCTCCAGTCCATTTTTTCTGCAGGAGATACAAAGATGCCACTGCTTGTCCCAGCAAACAGATTGGGTCCACTGATTACCAGAGAATGAATATAACTGTTAGTTAAACCGGAATTAACCGCCTTCCAGCTCTTCCCCTGATCGGAAGAAAAAAACACGCCATTTCCCTGGGATCCTGCAAAAATCTTCTGATCTTCCACTGCCAGACAATGAATATATCCCCCATAAGGTCCGTTAGCCTGTTCCCAGGATTTGGGACTTTCTTCCCTGAAAAACAAAAAAGCCGCAATAATAAGAGACAATACAAACAGGAACGGCAACCAAAGCTTTTTTATCATATTTCTCCCCTTTTTCATTTTGTGAGTAAAAACGCTGCCCAAAACAGGGCAGCGCATATAAATATGTAATAATCCGTTTTAATACTGCGCAAAACCAAAACCACGGTTCTTTAAATTATTAACTATGGTTGGTAAGGCATTAAGAGTATTCTGGTAAGAGTCATGCATGAGAGGATTTCCTCCCGCCCTTAAGTTATTACAGAAATTGATAATCGTTTCTGTACTGGCACCTTCCCAGTCACTGGTGTAAACTGTGGGGGTAACAATGGCAAGATTTAATGCAGAACATGCCTGGGTAATTGTATTATTGCTGTAGAGATAAGGCAGTCTCACCTTGGTGGGTCTTGGCTTGCCGGCATTTTGAATCGCCGTGTTACATTGCTGGAAATCGTTATAAACCTGCTGGTAGCTCCAGTTACTCATATAGGAATGGGTCCAGCTATGATTCTGGAGACTGAAGCCTGAATTTTTATAGGCATTCCATGCTGACTGGTTCCCTGCAATCCGATTGCCCCATACAAATAAGGTTGCACGGTAACATCCTGCATTCTTAAGATTGTTGATCAGCGTTTGTGACGTTGCATTATTAGGACCGTCATCAAAGGTAAGATAAACATCTCCGGCATAGGCAGCCGCTTTCACACCCGTCAGATCTGCTGCTTGATCCTGGGCGTATACATTTGTAATTTTTAGTGCTCCAATTGTCAGGATCATCACGGAAGTAAGTAAAAATCTTGCTTTTCGCTTCATACAAAATCCCCCTTATACTAGATAATGCTAAATTGGTTAATATTTACAGGGTAATCGTACCATGTACAAAGTTAATATGCAAGTTATTTCTATAATTAATTGACAATATTATTTATTATCCGTAATTTTACAATTATTTACAAAGAATTATCTATTATTCGACAAATCCTTACCTGGCATTTTTATCCCTATTATGACAGCAGAGTAGGATCTGGAAATTCCCATGAGATCTGCGATCTCCCTCTGAGTGTACTCCCTGCCGCCATGAAGTCCATAGCGCATTCCTATAATTGTTTTTTCATTGTCTTTCAGACAGGAATCAAAAACTTCATAAAGTTCCTTAATGTCCTGTTTAAGTATGATGGTCTCTAACGTCTCTTTATTCTCCATTTCGATCACATCCAGAAGGCTTACTGTTTCTCCATCCTTGTCTACACCGATGGGTTCATATAAAGACACCTCTTTTGAATATTTTTTATTAGCACGAAGGAGCATTAGGATCTCATTTGCTAGAGTCACAAAGCGGCTCCTTAGAGCCATACAGATAGAGATGGACAGTATCCCCATCCCAGACAACACGTTTTACCAGAATCCGGATTGCAGCCCGTTTCTGTTCCACATCCATAAAATCCACAGTCTTTTCAAAATTGGACAGGGTCTCTTTCAACAGATCAAATTCCAGAGCAGTCAATTCCTTTCCCATTGCAGTTTCCTTACAGACTTCAATCTGGGACAGGATCTGTTCTTTCTTTTTATGCAGTTCATCAATCTGTCTGACGATATAGTCATATGCCGCCGTTCCTCCGGCAACCTTGATTGACGTCACAAGACCATCAATATCTTTTTCAGTTTGAGACAATTCCTCTAAAAGGCGGCTGACATCCTGTTCATAATCCTGCTTTTCTTCTATAAGCTGCTTCCTGCCTTCCTCCAACTGCCTGGTGAATTCTCTTTTGTCTTCAGAAATTTTTTTAAGCTCCTCAATCACCAGTCTGTCTAACAGATTTCCATCGGCATTTTTTATTGCACAGCACTTCATGCGGCTTTTTTCTTTCATGGAACAGAGGTAGGAATAGATCTGTTCTCCCCGGTCATTATATCTGCCGGAAAGTTTGGGCCGCATATAGTGATTGCAATTCCCGCATACAAGAATGCCGGAAAGAAGTGCCACATTACTTCTGGGTCTGCGGTAATTTTTTGATTTATTCCGTTCCAGCTGACGCTGGACACTGACCCACTCCGCTCCGGGAATCAACCCCTCATGTCTGCCAATTGCCACAATCCATTCTTCCATGTCTTTCATCTCATGGGCCTTTCCCTGCTTTTGTAAAGTCCGGTTATATGCAATAATACCATGGGTCCCCTTAAAATCAGCGGGGTCAGCAAAAAGTTCTACTTTTTTTTCTTTCAGATACTCATAGGCTTCCTGATCTGCAATCATATACACCGGGTTTGAAAGTATAGCCTTAATTGCAAATCGGCTGAATAGACGTCCCTGCTTTGTTTTGTATCCATTCTGTATGAGATAAGTCTCTGTCTGTGTCAGGGAACCGGTTTCCAGAAATTTTTCATAAATCCGCTTTACCAGCTTTGCCTCCTGGGGAATCCGTTTCAGTTTATATGCCTTTTTCTGCTTCCCGTCAATGGTTATGGAAGTTACCCGTTCAGACTGATACCCGGTTGGGGTATTTCCGCCAAGCCATCTTCCGCTTTTGGAAAGTTCATGCATATTATCCCGGATCCGTTCTGCAATGGTTTCTCTTTCCAGTTGGGAAAATACAGAAGCAATATACATCATGGCCCTTCCCATGGGAGAGGATGTATCAAACTGCTCTTTAATTGAAATAAATGAAATTTCCAGACGGTTCAATTCTCCGATCAGATTGGCAAAATCTCCGATATTACGGCTGATCCGGTCAAGGCGGTAGCATACAATTGCTGAAATCTTCTTTTTCTTTGCTTCTTTCATCATCTGCTGAAACTGGGGGCGCTCTAAATTTCCTCCGGAAAAACCCTCATCTTCAAAAATCAGGGCACTGTCGGCAAAGGATTCTCCGTAATGGGTTAAGATATATTGTCTGCAAAGCTCAATCTGATTGCCGATGCTTTCCCCTTTCCCAGTAAATTTAGATTTTCTTGAATATATGGCAAACGGCTGATTTCTGTCTTCCATCACACAAATCCTCCTTGATTTATCATGGAAAGTGTATCCTCAAACATACGGGACACGCAGAATAACATACAAATATAGTAACCCTAAATTTCAAGGCATTCTCTATGAACATGATCGTATATAATCCTCAAACGGAAGAAGATAAAAAAGAACTGGGCAGAAGGGCGGCTGTCATTCACAATCAGGTGCTTATTCAGTCAGTACGCCTGCTTCACTGTTCAAATGACCAAAAGAAAGCGCTTTTAGACGCAATAAAAACAGAAAGCACTTAGGCTGTCAGACAACCGGTATAATTTTAGTGGTTTTTCCGGGAGTGATTATATGAGTCGCACAGGAAACGCAAGGGTCAAAGGATCTGATAATTCTTCCTATTTCTACCGGCATATTTACATCTTTCACCGGCGCACCCATAAGCGCCTGTTCTCCGGTCCCTTTTTTATCTCCAGTCTGAGGAGATAAGTTCCATGCAGATGGAGTAATAACCTGGTAGAGCAGGATTTTCTGATCCTCAATTGTCAGCCAGTGTCCGAGTGCTCCTCTGGTTGTATCGACGAGCCCCTTTCCATAAGCCTGCGCCGGTATCTCATATTCCTGCTGCATGGGCACACCTGGAATCAGATTCTCCAAAAGAGTATTCATGATCTGGGTGATTTTTTTCGCTTCCAGTACCCGTGCAATGGTTCTGTCCATAACAGATATTCCATGTCTGTACTCTCCTGACAACCATTGCCGTGCCAGCGGACCTACCTCAAAAGGAACACCGTTGTATCTGGGAGCCCTGATAAAGGAATAGGCATCTGGTTTCTCCCTGTCTGGCTCATTGTTGATATTAAACCAGGCATATTCATCTGACTGGGTAATGCGGTCGGGATCAAAATGGGAATACTGCTCATTTGTATAAATATATGGATCTACATATAAAGTCCCCAGCTCCTTATAATGTTGAAAACAGCCATAGGTTAAAAGATTACCATAACCTCCGCCAAAATGATAATACTCCGAATAATAAGCCGCTATTTCATATACATCCGGCAGCATTTTTTCTGTAATAAATTTTTCGATCCCAAATAGTATGGATTTAATGGCTATTATCATATCAGCCGTTACAGGGGAAGTGATTCCTCCTACAAATACTCCGTGATTGTGAGGCGCCTTCCCTCCCAAAATCGCCAGCATTTTATGTGCATTCCTGCTATATTCCAATGATTCAAAATAATCATTTACCATGCGTTCATTTACCTTGTCAGGCAATCGATAATCGTTGTGATCTGTCTTAAAAAGAGGGTAGCCCTCCGGCAGCTTCACATAATCTGGAAGCGTATACTGATAGAGATGCCTTAAATGATTCTGAAGAAATTCACATGCATGAAGCAGATCCCTTAAATATCTTCCCTGTTCTGAGGGTACAATCTTAAGAGCATCTTCAAGGGCAAGGGCGGAGGCCATGGAATGGGCAGTTGAACAGATTCCGCAGATCCGCTGTGTAAAATATATTGCATCCAAAGGTGCTCTGCCTGTCAGCATTTTTTCAAAGCCCCGGAACATGAGGCCTTTCGTACGTGCATTGGTAACGGCATGATTTCCTACTTCAGCTGCTATTTCCATAAATCCGTTGATTCTTGTAACTGGATTGATGATAATTGTGTCCGCCATATTACTCCTTCCTCATAGTATCATAAGTGATGAATGGTTCCATGGCATCTGGAAATCCAAACTGAGCGCAGCCAATACAGGGCGTATCATCTCCCACCGGCCAGTTTACATGCCCATTCCATTTACGAATAGGACAGTCTGTCTGTGTTACAGGTCCCCGGCATCCCAGCATATACATACAAGTTTCTTCACCCAGCTTCGTTGCAAAAATACCTGAATCGTAATAGGATCTTCTAGGACAACGGTCATGAATTGTTATTCCATAAAACATCAGTGGCCGGTCCACTTCATCCAGGGGAGGTTCTCCATACAGAATTAAATAAGCCACAGTTCCCATCAGCCAGTCTGGATGACAGGGGCATCCGGTAAGCTTAATTACGTCCCGATTAACAACATCTGAAATTCCGGTACAGTCTGTCGGATTAGGTCTTGCTGCTGATACTCCGCCGTAAGATGCGCAGTCTCCAACTGATATAATGTGGGCAGCACGTTCTCCCAGCCGCATTGCTGCTTCAAGGCCTGTTATTTCTCTTCCCTCATGGCGTCCGATGATGTGATAGAGTCCGTTGTCCTTTCTGGAAACAGCACCTTCTACTGCTAATATGTATTCCTCCCCAATGATATCAAACAGCTGATCCATCGCCTGATCCCCTTCGGATGCGATCAGGCTGTTGCTGTAGATAAAGTTGGTCATCTGCGTCATAAGGTACTGGAAATCCGGATCCTGACCATCCAGCATGGAAATGGTATTTCCTGTACACCCGTTTAATTCCAGCCAGACCAGGTTGGGTTTTGGACGTTTCTCATTTTCGATTTCTTCCATTGCTCTGGTTACCAGCTGTCTGGTTTCCTTCCATTTCATTTCTTGAAAAGGACAAAATGCATGCTTTTTCTCCATAGGTAATTGCTCCCCCCTATTCCTGAACCAGATATCCTACAACAGGCAATACACTCAGTACCATTGCGCCAGGGTGACAGGAAGCAAACTCTGCACTTAAATCTCTGCCTGCTGAAAGCCCCCAGAAATGATTGCCTCCTGCCCATAACCGGTTATTGCTAACATTATAAACCACCCCATTCACTGCGACATAAGCCGGGGCACCATTTTTCCCATCATATTGTGCCAGTTGTTCCAGTGTAAAATAAGTCAGAGGCTGTGGCGTACCGGTTGGACTGCCCGTTGCTCCTCCTGTGGGACCGCCCGTTGCGCCTCCGGTTGGACCGCTTACACCCCCGGTAGGGCCAGTTACGCCTCCGGTAGGGCCGGTTATGCCTCCGGTAGGGCCAGTTATGCCTCCGGTGGGGCCAGTGACTCCTCCGGTGGGGCCAGTGATTCCTCCGGTAGGGCCAGTAATTCCTCCGGTGGGGTCTCCCGCTCTGCCGCCTGTCTGATCATTCATCTGACTGGCAGCCAGCCCATGCCCATTCTCCTGCATCTGGCTTAATTGTCCGAAATAGTAAACATGATTCTGAAGCATAATTAATTCACTGCTTAAATGATCCAGAACATCATTGCTGTTGTATAGATTGGAGCGCAGCTTTTCCACATCAGCATTTAATCTCTTTAAACTGCTGCCAAGATACGTCATGAGTAAATCCAAATCCATAATGTAACCTCCTTATCCATTTCTAAATAACCTTTTTACCGGCTAATCTGTTAGAATATATGTGCAAGCCTGGTTTTTAAGCCCATTTTCCAGGGCATTTATAAAAGTAGCCCGATATAATTATCTTTTTTTTCCTTCTTTTGACAAAATTTCTCTTATAATATCTTCTGTCTTTCTGCAAATATGGGGAAACTGCCTTTTTAACACAGTACTTAGCTCACAGCCTGGTGTAATTATGGCAGCCTCAATTCCAATTAAGTATCCTCTTACAGGAAAACGGTACAGTCTTATCATGTCAAGAATACTCATATCATGCTGCATAGTGGGATTGGATACCTGCTCCATAATCTCCTCTATGGAAAAAATTTTAACAGAACCCGGCTGGTCCCCAGATGACATGGCATCTAAGATCAGTATAAAATCATGGGGATTCAGAGAATAAAAGCACGCCTCACTATCCGTTTCACCATAGATTATTTCAAGTTCACTGCGAAGGAACCGTTTTTCAAGTTCTTCTGCGACTAAAAGTCCAATCCCGTCATCCTTCATCAGCCGGCTGCCAACAGCAATCAGTTTCGTTCCTCATCCCTCCCTGTCCTATTTTTTTAAATATATGAAAAAGACATGGGATTATTCACACTCCCATGTCTTTTAAAATCAGGTTTCCTAATAACGGCAGATCCTTGCCCCATGTCCAGGTACCTTTAATACCAGATCTTTTGATGCATTGGTAAACGATTCACCTGTCCAGAGTTCTGTGAAACAAATACCGTTCCAATCTTCTTTTTCCAGCAAACCGGCTGAAATAACAACTTCTCTTTCTTCTTCTAATAAATTGAAGACAGCCAGATAATGAGAACCGCTCTTTTGGTTACTGCTGTGCCAGATACAATGCTTCCCATCCCGGGCAAGCTGAATTGTTTTGCAGTCATCACTAAGAAGAGCTAATACATCCGGGTTTGTAAGCAGAGTTTTTGTCCATTCATCCAACCGGGTAAGCTCCGCCCCAATCATCAAAGGAGACCGGAATATGCACCAGAGTGACATCATTGTAATCTGTTCATCTTTAGTAAACCGGGTCAGACGTTCCTCTCCAAAGCCTTTCCCCAGCATACCCACAGGAAGCATATCACAATCTGGATACTTCCCCTGCCCCACATGGTACTGCCAATGCTCACACCGTTCAAACATCTGCTTTAACAAAGTCCAGTCGTCCCAAAAGTCATCGGTAATCCGCCACA